>CANQWW010000007.1 GCA_947627655.1 uncultured Acinetobacter sp.
GAGAAATCATTCTTATATCATTTTTAGGACCTGACCAGCCTAATCAATTTACACGATTAATGCAGGTTTTGTCCGCACATTCCTTACAGATCCTGGATGTAGGACAAGCGGTTATTCATAACCAGTTGACCTTAGGTATTGTTGTATCTTCGGATGATCAGACCGCTACCGCATTAGCCATGAAGGAAATCCTGATTCTAGCACATGATATCGGGTTAACTGTGCGCTTTAAACCGATCTCGGTGACAGAATACAGCCAGTGGGTCAAGGAAGGCGGCCAGACCCGTTACATCGTGACTGCACTGGCCCCAGAATTAAAGGCATCGCATCTGCAAGCCGTGACCCAGATTGTGTCTAATCAAGGCTTTAATATTGAAACCGTGACCCGACTCTCCGGTCGTCCGGTACTGGACGGTGATGATGCTGAGGCTGGGCCAAAGCGTGCCTGTGTACAGTTTAGCCTGAAAGGCCAGATGCTGGATGCTGCTGCCATGCGTACCGCCTGCCTGAAACTGTCAACTGAACTGAATATGGACGTGGCCGTCCAGGAAGATAATGTCTATCGCCGTAACCGCCGTCTGGTGTGCTTCGATATGGATTCCACACTCATTGAGCAGGAAGTGATTGACGAACTTGCCATTGAAGCAGGGGTTGGCGAACAGGTGGCTGAAATTACCGAACGTGCGATGCAGGGCGAACTGGACTTCCAGCAGAGCTTCTGTGCGCGTGTGGCCCTACTGAAAGGCATGGATGCTTCGGTCTTGCCGAAAATTGCCGAGCGCCTGACCGTGACAGAAGGCGCCGAGCGTTTGATCTCTACCCTCAAAGCCTTAGGTTACCGGACCGCAATTCTCTCTGGGGGCTTCCAGTATTTTGCTGAACATTTGCAGGCCAAACTGGGGATTGATGAAGTGCATGCCAATCTGCTGGATGTGCAGGACGGGTTCGTAACTGGGGAAGTCAAAGGCCATATCGTCGATGGCGCACGCAAGGCGCATCTGCTGATGAGTATTGCCGAAGAGATGGGTATTTCCCTGGAGCAGACTATTGCCGTGGGAGATGGTGCCAATGACTTGCCAATGCTGTCGATCGCCGGTCTAGGCGTGGCTTTCCGTGCCAAACCGCTGGTGCGTCAGAATGCCACCCAAGCCATTTCTAGTGTCGGTCTGGATGGGGTGCTGTATCTGCTCGGGGTGCATGATAAAGACCTCAGCCGTGCCTAAAATCCAGCCTTTTTAAACTTAAAACGCGATCAAATGATCGCGTTTTTTTATGCTGATCAGGATTGAATAAAAGATCAGCAAAACAACCGGTATAGAAATACACCGATCATCTTAAACGGAAAAATAATTTTTTCAGGTTAAACCATCCCTGCTGATTTTGTAATGACACGCCAACAGTGATGGCACAAATGTTTTGCAAAAACTCTAAAAACAAAAAATGTAATGACAAAATAATATCGCGACAGAATATGTCGTTCTACAGAATAAAAGGACTTTTTTTAGTCAGAAAACTGATCATAATGCTGGCATAGATAGACAAATCAATATGTTCCACTTGGTGGATTTATCGACATTCAACCTATAGCAAGCCGGTATTTGCAGCGGCTAAAGTTGAACGGAGGGGATTTTATGGTAACAGCGAATTTAGCAACAATAATAGGCTTGGGCCTGGTAGCCACAGCTGTGCTGATTGTTTTCTTCTCACCTTATCGCCGCTGGTTAAGCTTTATGGTGGCAGGGATGTTAACCTGGGGGCTGATCGAAGTGATTCGCCTGGGCACACAAACCCTATTTGAACTGCCAATGACTTCTGCTTATCTGGCTGCATTAACCAGCGTCATGGTCATTATCACGCTGTTATTGCTACGCGAAGACCGTCGTGCTGAACGTGCTGTGGCCAAACGTCGTTGTATCGAACATACCCCGGTGTATGAAGATGACCAGCAGCAATTATCCAGCCGATAATGGCTGAATGAAAACCATAAAAATCAATGCACCTTCGGGTGCATTTTTTGTTAACGATCATCAACAATCTGCCGCTTAATCTAGAGAAAAATTATGCTAGGATAGCAGTCAATTTTCATACAAATAAAAAATAGGCATCACGCATGAAACTGTCATCTATTCCTGTCCTGAAACTTCCTTTGGTCGATGTCAGTACTGACCCGCTAGATTTGCTGGTTGCAGGTCTGGCCTTGCGGATGAAGCAGTTGGCACGCACCAGCCCTAAGTTTATTGAATTGGTGCATGAGCGCCAGTTCCGGATCCAGATTGGCACAGATGAAGGCTTGGCGCGTCAGATTATTGTCAACAATGGTCAGATTGATACTGTAGCGGGCAATGCGGAGCCAGCAGATTTTGTGTTGCAGTTTGCCGACAGCGAGCAGGGCGTAAAAACCTTGATGAAGGGTGACCCAACGGCATTCATGACCGGCATGCAAAATGGCAGCATCAAGATGGAAGGGGATTTTGGTCTGCTGGTCTGGTTTAATCAGGTGGCGAAAATGATTCCACCTAAACTGCCAAAACCGGTTAAAGAAAAAGTGAAGCTGGTACGTCAGTTTATTAAAGACAAAACAGGTAAATAAAAAATCTGCTCTTCAGTCGCCCTCCTTTGCAAAAGAAGGGGATAGGGTACTACTGTCCCACAATTTTAACGGGACTTGTATGAAGCAATGAAAAATTGATTTAACTATATGAAATTTAATATTTATAGTTAAATATGACACAGCCTCATCTTTTGTTTAAAAGTTTTAATGGATTTGTGTAGGCACAACCCTACTTTGGAAAGACCCAAAGTAGGCAAAAGTCTCTTATTACCCATACACGACGTCCTGTCGTGATGGGTAATGTGTGGCATCCCTGCCACACGCGCGTAGCTGAAACCGAATCACTTCAACTATGGGACAGCAGTAGGGGATAGTGATAGGATTTTATCAAAGAAAAAGCCCTCAATTTTGAGGGCTTTTTTATTGGATTATTCAACTTCCAGATTGAAAGTCACAGGCCCATCATTGACCAAGTGCACTTTCATGTCCGCGCCAAAGATACCCGTCTCAACACCTGGAAATTGTGACTGGGTATATGCGATCAGCTGGTCATACATGGCTTTGGCTTCAGCAGGTGGCATGGCCGGGCCAAAGTCTGGACGCAGGCCTTTCTGGGTCTGGGCCATTAAGGTAAATTGGGAGACCAGCAAAATCCCGCCACCAGCCTGAGTGACATTCCAGCCCATCTTGCCTTGGTCATCATCAAAAAAACGGTATTTCAGAATCTTATCTATTAGTTTCTGGCCTTTTTCCAGGGTATCGTCTTTGCCAATCCCTAAAAACACCAGAATACCCTGCTGGATTTCTCCAGTAGTTTGACCCTCGACAACCACTTTGGCTTCAAGTACGCGTTGTAATAATGCCCGCATAGTTAACTCGAAAAATGAAAATTGCCAGCATTGTACAAGAACGCTTGGAAAGACGCAGACCAAGATTGCTTAATATTTAATCTAATATATTGATTGTAATGAACAATATTTAAAACAATCTAAAAATGCGATTGTGTTGATAAAAACTATCTGTTTCACCTATTTGAATGCTTTTGTTACTTTAGCACCTGCAGGAAAGGTATGAATTGAGAGATTATTAAAATGTTTAAGCGTTCTTTACTTGTTGCAATGCTTGCAACGGTGACAGCCGCCCAAGCTGCTCCGTTAACCAAAGACAACGGCGCGCCAGTCGGTGATAACCAAAACTCGATTACTGCGGGTCCAAATGGTTCAGTATTACTTCAGGATGTACAGCTGGTTCAAAAACTGCAGCGTTTTGGCCGTGAGCGTATTCCTGAGCGTGTAGTACACGCGCGTGGTACAGGCGCCTATGGTGAATTTGTTACGACTAAAGACCTGTCTGACTTAACTATTGCTTCATTATTCAAAGCGGGTACAAAAACGCCAGTATTTGTACGTATGTCTACGGTAATTCATGGTAAAGGTTCTCCAGAAACTTTACGTGACCCGCACGGTTTTGCCATCAAATTCTACACCAAAGAAGGTAACTGGGACTTAGTAGGTAACCAGACTCCGGTGTTCTTTATCCGTGATGCGATCAAATTCCCGGACTTCATTCATGCAATGAAGCCAAGCCCGGTGACCAACGTTCAGGATGCCAACCGCGTATTTGACTTCTTACAGAGCCAGCCATGGGCAACCAACATGCTGACTTATGTATATGGCAAGCAAGGTGTACCAACCAGCTACCGTGAACAGGACGGTTTCGGTGTACACGCTTACAAGCTGTATAACGACAAAGGCGAATACAAGTACGTGAAATTCAACTTCCGTTCACAGCAGGGTGTTAAAGGCCTGAACGTGAAAGAAGCAGCTGAACAGCAAGGTAAAGATTTCAACCACTTGACCAACGATCTGTATAACAACATCTATGCTGGCAATTTCCCGAAATGGGATCTGCACATTCAGGTGTTGGACCCGAAAGATCTGGGCAAATTTGACTTCGATCCACTAGACCCAACCAAAATCTGGCCAACTGATCTGGTTCCAGAAGTGAAAGTGGGTACGCTGACTCTGAACCGTATGCCGAAGAACTTCTTCAACGAAACTGAACAGTCGGCATTTGCTCCAGGTAACCTGGTGCCAGGTATCGAGCCATCAGAAGACCGTCTGTTACAAGGCCGTATCTTCTCTTACTCAGATACCCAAATGTACCGTTTAGGTGCGAACCACCAGCAGATCCCGGTGAACCGTCCAGTTGTTGCTGTAAACAACAACAACCAGGAAGGTTATATGAACGTGGCTGAGCGTGATTCTGACGTCAACTACGAGCCAAGCCGTAAAGAGCCTAAACCTGCAACTGCAAAAGCACGTGCAGTACAAACTCCGCTAACTGGCCATGTTCAGCAAATCGGTACTAAAGAGCAGAACTTCAAGCAGGCAGGTGATCTGTACCGTTCATACACGGCTAAAGAAAAAGATGACTTGATCATGAACCTGGCAGCTGACTTAGGCGCAGTGAAAGATTCAGAAACCAAGCACATCATGCTGTCTTATTTCTACAAGGCTGATGCTGATTACGGTACCCGTATGACCAAAGCGGTTAACGGCAACCTGGCGACAGTAAAAGCTAAAGCAGCTCAATTGAAAGACTAATTACGGTTGGTCAATCAGGTTCGGTGACTAGGGTTTAAGGAAGTCACCTCCGAAAAGTCCTGTAAAACTCTAAACCTTTCCTGCACCCTAGGGGGAGTTTTACAGGCACTCCGTTTTACTCATCTAATCTGAACGGAATCATTTTCGATTCATTTCTATATTCGATTTCTGTTGGAGTTCATCATGAAAGTTATGCAACACGCTTTTTTAGCCAGTATGCTTGCCCTCGGTTCCGCATTCGCAACGGCCACCGAAGCCAAGGATATCTCCCCCGCTAAAACCGTGACACAGGTTCAGATGAACTCACAACAGGAATTGATTGATCTGTTTTTTGCCGCGGCCAAAATTGGCAATACTGAAGTCATCAACGAATTTTTGAAACACGGTTTTCCGGTTGATGTGCGCAATAAAGACGGTTATACCGCATTAATGATGGCGACTTATCATGGCCAGCAAGCTATCGTCACCACTTTGTTAAAACAGGGTGCTGATCGCTGTGCACGTGATAACAAAGGCAATACAGCGCTGATGGGCGCACTGTTCAAGATGGAATTTGCGATTGCCAAGCAGTTACGTCAGGTCGACTGTGATGCGAATGCTCAACAGACTGGACAGAAGACGACTGCTGAGTTTGCCCAAGTGATTGGTCAGGAAAAACAGCTGCAAAAAATCATTCAGGAAGCAGAGCAGGCCAAGACTTTAGCCAAGTAATAGGTCACTGATTTTTCTGATACTTTAGTCAAAAAGCCTGAAGCCATATATAAATCCTGTCATATAACCTGAGTTTTTATGCTTTAATGCAAAGATAAGCACAGCGATATTTTTCTTAGTTATGGCTCCAATCATCCAATCTTTGTTAGATACTGACTTGTACAAATTCACCATGTTACAAGTGGTATTACACAAGTTTCCGCAAACCCACAGTGTCTATCATTTCCGTTGCCGCAACCTCGAAGATACGGTCTATCCGCTAACGGATATTCTGGATGATCTGAATCACCAGCTAGATCTGCTGTGTCAGCTCAAGTTTCAAGAAGATGAATTGCAGTACCTGCGTGGTCTACGTTTTATCAAAAGCGACTTTGTTGACTATCTGGAACTGTTCCAGCTCAAGCGCCGTTTTATTCAGGCCAGTATCGACAGTGAAGGTCGTCTCGACATTCGGGTTGAAGGCCCGATGGTTCAGGCGATGATGTTTGAAATCTTTGTCCTGGCCATTGTCAATGAGCTGTATTTTAGCCGTATTGGCAGCCCTGAAGTCTGGTCAGAAGGCGAGCGCCGGCTCAAGGCCAAGATCGAGCTGCTCAAGCAGCATGATGCATCTCAGGACCCGAATGATCCACCTTTTCTGGTGTCGGACTTCGGCACACGTCGCCGTTACAGCTTTGCCTGGCAAAAGCATGTGGTCGAAGAGTTTAACCAGGCGGCACCGCATGTCTTCCGTGGTACCAGCAATGTGCTGCTGGCCAAAGAACTGGGGATTACCCCGATCGGCACCATGGCACATGAATTCTTGCGAGCGTTTCAGGCTTTAGATGTCCGTTTACGTGATTTCCAGAAAGCGGCACTGGAAACCTGGGTACAGGAATACCGCGGTGATCTTGGCATTGCCCTGACCGATGTGGTCGGTATGGATGCTTTCCTGCGTGACTTTGACCTGTACTTTGCCAAACTGTTTGATGGCCTGCGCCGTGACAGTGGTGATCCCTATGTATGGGGTGACAAGGCTTATGATCATTACAAAAAACTGAAAATTGACAGTAAAACCAAAATGCTGACCTTTAGTGATGGTTTAGATCTGGAAAAAGCCTGGAAACTGCATCAATACTTTAAAGACCGCTTCCAGGTCAGTTTTGGTATTGGCACCAACCTGACCAATGATATGGGGCAGACGCCGCTGAATATCGTGCTGAAACTGGTGGAATGTAACCGCCAGTCGGTGGCTAAAATCTCGGACAGCCCAGGCAAAACCATGACCGATAATGATACCTTCTTGGCCTATTTGCGTCAGGTTTTTGAGCTGGTTGAAGAGACCAAGGCCTAAATATTGTAAAAACCGTCGCAGTACTGAGGCGGTTTTTTATTGCCTAAACCTTGAGCAACTGGTTTTATCAGAAATTGTGCTAACTAACTCAGTAAAAACCGCATAATCATAAAAACGAGCTATGCTAAGATCGAAGAGAATTGAACGCGAATACTGATGACAACGATGACTGCTTCCACTTTTAATTTTGGTCTGCTGATTGAGACAGAAGATTTGCTGCCTTATTTGGACCATGAAAAACTCCGTATTGTCGACCTCAGCCGAGCTTCTGTGTATGAACAGCTGCATATTCCCCAGGCCTTACATGTACAGCCAAAAATGCTGGTTCGTCAGGAAGAAACAGCCTTGGGTTTATTACCAGATCAAGACGGTCTAGAAGCACTGATTCGTTACCTGAATATCTCTCCAGAGCATCATGTTGTGGCTTATGACGATGAAGGCGGCGCTTGGGCAGGGCGTTTACTCTGGAACCTGCATTGCCTGGGATTCGAAAATACCAGTTTACTCAATGGTGGTATTCATGCCTGGTTAGCTGCCGGACTGCCGACATCGTCCGATCCAGTCAAGCTGGCACCAGTTGAGCAACTGCTACAGGTCAAACTGAATCAGGAAAATACTGTACGGATTGATTATGAAGCCCTACGTCAGCAGGTGGAGCAGGGGCAGATTCAACTGTGGGATTGCCGTACTGAAGATGAATATACTGGCCTACGTCTTACCGCACGACGCGGCGGTCACATTCCAGGTGCACGTCATTTTGAATGGAGTACTGCCCTTAACCGGCAAAATCATTTAAAATTGCACCCTTTACAGCGCACTCAACAGCGTCTGGAACAGCTGGGTTTTGATCTTAAGCAGCCTGTAGTCGTGTACTGTCAATCACATCACCGCTCAGGGCTGGCCTATATCTTAGGCTGTCTGCTCGGCTGGAAAATCCAGGCTTATGATGGTGCGTGGAGTGAATGGGGCAACCGCCTCGATAGTCCAATCGCTACAGGGGAGTTGCCATCTTGAGCATCACATCGCGTTTAAAACAACAATTATTTATCCAGACTCAGAAAGTAGTGCCACAGCATCGTCTGTCTCGTGTGGTCGGAAAAATTGCAGCCAGTGAAAATCCGCTGGTTAAAACAGCGGTGATTTCTGCGTTCAAGGCCAAATACGGCATTGATATGTCGATTGCTGAGCAGAGCAATGCACTGAAGTTTAAATCTTTTAATGACTTCTTTACCCGCGGCTTAAGAACTGGAGTGCGTGCCGTTGACCCAGACCAGAGCAGTATTGTCTCGCCTGCCGATGGGGCAATTTCTCAGCTGGGTCAAATCGACAATGGCGATGTCTTTCAAGCCAAAGGCCAAAAATTTACAGTGGAAAACCTGATTGCCGATCCACAGTTGGCACAGCCCTTTAAAAATGGCCAGTTCGCAACCGTTTACCTGTCACCACGTGACTATCACCGTGTACATATGCCATTTGCCGGTACGCTGACCGAAACCTTGTATGTGCCGGGTGAGTTATTCTCGGTGAATCAGACCACCGCAGAAAATATTCCAGGCCTGTTTGCCCGTAACGAACGTATGGTCTGCCTGTTTGATACCGAACTGGGCCGTATGGCGGTGGTACTGGTCGGTGCGATGATCGTGGCGGGTATTGAAACCGTGGCCACTGGTAAAGTAAAACCTTCAGGTCGTATTGAGCTAAACCAGCATGCACTGTTTCTGGAAAAAGGTGCCGAGCTGGGCCGTTTCTATCTGGGTTCTACCGCGGTTATTCTGTTTGAAGAAAACAAGATGCAGTGGGATGAGAAGTTTAAAGCCAATTCGACCGTGTTAATGGGTGAAAAATTAGGGAGTTTGATTTAATTTTTGGTAAAACTCATTAAAATGAATCCGCATTAAAAAATATGCGCTGCAACTGACGGCGCATACATTATAAATTTAGAGGGTTCATTTATGTTGAAATGGGTTTTACTGGCCATTGTGGTATTTGCGATTTATCAGGCGCTTAAATCTTATAATACCTTGCAGCGTCATGCGCAGGAAATCAAAGAAGCGCTGTCGAATATTTCTGTATCACTAAGTAAAAAAGTCAGCCTGATTAACCAGTTGATGGATGTGGTCAAAGGCTACCAGCAGAGCGAACAGCTGGTTCATCTGACCGTGGCAAAAGATACTGGCATGAATGCCATTTATTCCAATTATAAAGACTCCAATATGATGCTGACCAACCTGCAGGGTATGGCCGAGCGTTATCCGGAATTAAAGGCCGATCAGCAATATCATCGCCTGATCAGTAACATTGAAATGTGCGAGGCCGAAATTGCCCAGTGGCGTAATGAATACAATGCCCGGGTCAAACACTACAATACTTTGCGTTCGTCTATTCCAACCATTTTTATTGCCAATGGTCTCGGCTTCTCTGAAGCACCTTATCTGGATTTAACGGTAGAAAATGCTGAGCAGACCCTGTTGAAAGACTTTAAGACCGATGATGGCGAGCGTTTAAATGCCTTGTTCAAGTCAGCCAAAGATAATCTGGTTGAAGGTTCGAAAAGCCTGGCCTCCAGCTCCAAAACTGCGCTGGATAAAGCTACCGATGCCGGTAAAAAACTGGCTGCCAGTGAACAGGTTCAGGGGCTGGTCGACAAAGCCAATAATTACATGGGCAAAGCCGCTACTCCCAAATTTTTCTATCTGTTACCGGATTCTGTGCCTAAAGGTCCGGTCAGTCTGCAAGACATCAGCACACTGGCAGAAGATCAGGCATGGGCTGAACAGGTGCGCTTGTCTGAAGTGGGTGCTGATCAATGGCTGAGCCTGGAAGAATGGAAGAATCATTATCTGTTGGCGCAGATGCCTATATTAGAAACTCCGACATTGCCGCATAGCCCGATAGAAAAATAAAAAAAGCGCCGGAAGGCGCTTTTTTATATCTTAAATTTATTGCTTTACCACAATCGAATCAATACCACTATGTTGTAAAGTTTGCTGGGCGATGACGGCTGCATTGACAGAATCATAAGGACCAGACACCACACGGTACCAAACCTTGCCATTTTCCACGCTGCGAACAACATCAGCAGATAAGCCGTTTAAAATAATTTCTGCACGGCGGGCATCGGCCTGATCAGGATCATCAAAACTACGCACTTGTAGAATATAGCTTTCCACCGGTGCTGTAGTGGCACTGTCCACCAGACCCGGTTCAGTCACTGTTTCTTCAGTTTCCTCAGGCTTTGGTGCTTCGACAATCACCACCGCATCGCGCTGACTGGTTTCCGGTACGGCCTGTTCAGGAATCGGAGTCACTTGCTGTTTAGGTAAGAGCTCATAGAAGCGATAGTCTTTATTGGTATCTTCTTCCTGATAATGTTCTACAGTGGTCGGATTATTAGGTTTTACAGGCTCCCAAGGCTTCCACAGCATGAGTGCGACCAGAAAACTTAACACGATTAAAATGATCACAAGAGTACCGAGCCAGGCCGGGATTAATGGCTTTTTGGGCTTGTTCGGACGTTCAGATACACCGCGCTGCGTTTTTCCAAACACTAGAGATTTCCTCTTGTATTTATTGACCAGATAGAAAATAGAAAAAAGGCATCCTACAGATTATGCCTTGCTCTATGCATCCTATGTGATCGGGATTGAAATGTCATCATTCAAATCACAATCTCATAGAAATTTTAATGGCCTATCTGCACGAGGGAGATAGGCCATTGTTGAGCAATATGTTTGCTTGCTTTGTAACCAAGCTTAGCTTTTGTCTGGTATCCATGCAAAAAGCAGTGCTTTACATTTTAGCTTCGAGCACAGCTCTCGCCTTGCGAGCATGCAAAGCGATGCTTTGCTTACATGCTCTCAGGAGCTGATACGCCAAGTAGTTCCAGACCATTGCGTAACACTTGACGAACATTTACAGAGAGCAACAAACGTGCTTGAGTCAGTTCAGCATCATCACCGAGGACCTTGTTTTCATTGTACCAACCATGGAACAAAGCGGCTAATTCTTTCAGATAGTTACCCACTTGGTGCGGTTCATGCTGATTAGCGGCACGAATGACCACTTCAGGATAAGCTGCAAGTTTGGCCAAGATTTCAGTTTCTGCATCCAGCTCCAGTTTCGCTGCCAGCTGACGCGCTTGAACCGCATCAAAGTTTAGCCCGGTGGTCACAGCTTTTTCTAACATACGGCAGATACGCGCATGTGCATACTGGATATAGTACACCGCGTTGTCTTTGCTTTGTGATACTGCAAGATCCAGGTCAAAGTCGATGTGCTGTTCAGACTTACGCATTACGTAGTAGAAACGCGCTGCATCATTACCGACTTCTTTACGCAGATCACGTAAAGTCACGAACTGGCCTGAACGAGAGGACATTTGTACCATCTCGCCACCACGCCAGAGGCTCACAAACTGCACCAAAAGTACGGTCAGTTTTTTCGAGTCATAGCCCATCGCATCAATGGCGGCTTTGACACGCGCAATATAGCCATGGTGGTCAGAACCCCAGATATCGATGATATCGGTATAACCACGTTGTAATTTATTCAGGTGATAGGCAATGTCAGAGGCAAAATAAGTGGTTTGACCATTACGGCGTTTCACCACACGGTCTTTTTCATCGCCAAATTCAGTGGACTTGAACCAGATGTTACCATCCTGTTCATACAGATAACCGCGCTGGTCTAGCGTTTGCAAAGCTTCTTCAATTTTTTCGGCCAGACTTGCTTCACTAAACCATTGGTGGAAGGTCACACCAAATTCGCCCAAGTCATCCTTAATATCATCCAGAATGGCTTTTAAAGCCGCTTGATGGAAGACACGGTAGCCTTCACCAATTAAGGCTTGTGAGTTATGAATCAGGCCATCGATATGCTTTTCTTTGTCACCAGACAGAACCACTTTATTGCCTTCAGCATCAGGTTCAGCAGCATATTGCACATCTTCAGGCACATCTTGATAGACTGCTGCTACTGGACGAACATAGGCATCTGCATCTTGGTCAATAATGCTTTGTGCGATCTCTTTAACATAGTCACCTTGATAGGCATTTTTCGGGAAAACCAGCTCCTGGCCGGTTAATTCCAAATAACGCAGATAAGTTGAAGTTGCCAGAATATCCATCTGACGGCCAGCGTCATTGACATAGTATTCACGGTCAACTTTCGCACCTGTTGCTTCAAGCAGATTTGCAACGGTCATACCGTAGGCAGCGCCACGACCATGACCGACGTGCAGGCTAGAAGTCGGGTTTGCTGATACGAATTCAACCTGGATGCGTTTTTCCGCATTGGCTTGGGTACGGCCATACGCTGCCTGTTGTGCCTGGATCTGATCCAACACGGCAAAGCGTTGATCGGCATTCAGAAAGAAGTTAATGAAGCCCGGACCTGCAATCTCGGCTTTGCTGATGTCCGCAACTTCCGGCAGGGCAGCCAGGATTTTTTCTGCTAAATCACGCGGTTTCATTCCTGCAGCTTTCGACGCGATCATGGCAATATTTGATGCAAAGTCACCGTGGCTACGGTCTTTGGTACGCGTCAAACTACTTGTATTGTTCCAGTCAGATGGGAGTACGTTTTGTGCCTGTAAAGTTTGCACTGCATGATCGAGAGCTGCTTGGATTGCCGTATTCATAATCAGTCGAAAATAGATATCGCAGAAAAACAGCAAATATAGCAAATTTCCGGCTCTTTAGGTAAAACCATTTGTAGGGAATCGCAAATAGGCGATCAGCTGGGAGAGAGTGTCTATTGAGTTGCATCACCTGATTCATTGGGCTGAAAGCATGCATTAAATTGTCATGCAGCTCACGTTGCTCAGCTTAAAATACTGTATTGTTTACGATAAAACTGGCCTATATTGATTCAAGTATAAAAATTATCAGGGAATGGAAATGGATTCACAACAACGTCCGATGATCTTGGGTAAGATCCCCAAATTGCCGGGTAAATGGGCATTCATCATTATACCTTTTATTTTATCCTGCCTGATGAGTGGCATTATCTCTATGATTAATCTGCTGCGTACCGTGGGGTGGAATGATGACTTTGTCGAGCTGTGGCTACACAACTGGATGCTGTCCTGGATGTTTGCATTTCCTATTGTGCTTTTGCTCTTACCAGTGGTGCGCCGCCTGACTGCACTTTTTGTCGATATGAAGGGGCCGCCGTCCGCTTAAGTCAGGTGCTGTTGACGTTATACGCATCCTCCACAACAGCATAGGACAAAGGTAGCTAAAAGCTTACAAACCGTATTCGACTGCAGCGCGGATAATCCCGAGCGCCAGGCCAATAAAAGCCCCGACAACGACGCCATTGACACGGATCATATGCAGGTCACCACCGACTTCATTTTCAATCTTGTCGATCATTTCCCTGGAATCCCACTCATGAATCCGCTCACTGATAAAGCGGATCACCTTTTCACTATATTGATCACTTAAATCTACTGCCAAGGCACTCATGCGCTGGTTTAACAGTTCACGCACCGAGGTGTTAGACATAATGTTTTCCCCGACCTGCTGGATGGCAATACGCAGGTTTTCAGCAATACCTGAGTCTGGCTTTTCCAGGTCGGCCTTAATCGCATCACACAGAATCACCACTGCACCGCTGATAAAATTCAGCACTTGTGGACTATCGAGCAGGGCATCTTTGGCTGTATTTAAGCGCTGGCTGGCCTCACTCGTGTTATCTGCCAGTTGTAACATGAGCTGCTGGGCCGATTCTTCGATTTTTAATCGCCATGGATGATCAGGATCTGCCAGCATGGCTTCGACCCGCTGAATCACCGAGTCAATGCTGCGCTGCTGCACATCAATCCCGATCCAGCTGGCGCCTTTGGCCAGTCGCCAGACCCCCATTTCCTTAAACAGTTGCCGGGTCAGTTCACGTGTCTGCTGCGGATGCGAGGTCATCCAGGCATGGGCAATATCGAGGCCACGTTGCAGTACATCTTGATGGAAGTCATTTTCCAGCACCGCGCGTAGCATCTCACTGGCCAGATGATTAATCTGGGTGTTTTTGACCCATTGCACACTGTTGGTCTGGATAAAACCGGAAATCTGTTCCTGACCGACAAATTCAAAAATCTTCGGCACGGTCTGCTGAATGACCTGTGTAACCTGAAGGTTATTGCTCGGATTCGCCAGCCAGCGTCCGCCGGCCAGGCTCAGGTCAGTACTGGCCCGACTGCGCTGTACAATTTGTGGAGAGAGAAAATTTTCCTGGACAAAACGGCCCATGGATTCGGCAATCCGAGCTTTATTGCGCGGAATGATTTCGGTGTGATCGCGTAAAAATTTTGGAATCGGCATTTTTCCAAAAGGATTACGAAACAGTACCGTAATGGCATACCAGTCTGCCAGTCCACCCACCACACCCGCTTCTGCGGAGAGCATCAGGATATGAATCAACCATACATATTCGGGTAATAACTTGGCAGCGACCATCAGTGCCAGCCAGGTTATTACAGCCATAACCAAGGCAATGGTGGCAAAGCGTTTACTGCGTTGCAGGCTAGGTGAACTGGTCTCTGTCTGCATAAAGGCTCCTATTTACGGGTCGGCTCAGGTTCAGGCTGGAGTACTGCACCACTTGGACTCAAGCCATATTTGGATCCAAGCGACTGTAAAATCAGTCGTGCGTCAAATGCATCCTTGGGCGCCTGTGCTGCTTTAAAACATTCAATAGTATAGGCAATCTGTGCCGGTTCTACAGTGACACGATAAGGCATGTCATAGAATGGGTCAGGCCAATAAAATGGATGCCGGCGATAGTAGCCATAGGGATACGGCATTGGGGTTGGGTAGACAATCGCTTCACGAGGCGGTTGCTGGGTACGGTTGCTCGGATCATTCAGCACCCGGAAAAACTGGAAGCCGTTCTGTACCGTAGTTTGTGCAGCTTTGAGCAAGGTAATTTCTTCTGCTGTGCCAAAGCTCATATTCGGACGTGCTCGGAAGCTGATCCGGTAAGTCTGGTTATTCAGAGGCGTAGTACTGTACTGACCGAGTTGGTCAAAAGTCAGCAGTTTGGAAGGTGTCGTGGCACAACCCGAAAGCAGGGCAGTGACCGTAAAGGCGAGAGCAATGACGGTTTTATTCATGTCCGTTCTCCTGATGGGATGATCCAGCTGTAGTGCCTCAGAAATGTCTAGAAACTGCTATTGGGCTGGGTCAGGAAACTGAGTTCTTCCTCGGTGGACGTACGGCCGAGAATCTGGTTACGGTGTGGGTAGCGTCCAAAACGGTCAATGATGACCTTATGTTTAATTTCGAACTCCAGGTTTTCTGCATTTCCCAGACGCTGAAACAATTTTAAAGCATATTCATGGATCAGTCTGGATTCACTGTGCATAAAAGGCATATACAGAAAAGCTCGCTGTTCCGGACTCAGCTGTTTATCCAGATCCAGACTAATTGCTTCTTGAGCCAAGGCCAAAGCCAGACTGTCCTGGGCAAAAGCACGCGGGGTATTGCGAAAGATATTCCGGGAAAACTGGTCCAGTACAATAATCTCTGCCAGACGGCCTTCGGCAGTTTTTCGCCATGACCAGAACTCGGCACGGCTAGCCTGTTGTAGTGTCTCGGAGAACTGCTCTGTCAAACTTTGGTCGAACTGGTCACTTTGGGCAAACCAGTGTGGCTGAGTTTCAGTGCTGAACCAGAAGGTTAAAATATCTTGATAATTCATAATACTTACAATTCAT
Organism: uncultured Acinetobacter sp.; assembly: GCA_947627655.1. Lineage (GTDB taxonomy): Bacteria > Pseudomonadota > Gammaproteobacteria > Pseudomonadales > Moraxellaceae > Acinetobacter. Next base: position 15,915 of record CANQWW010000007.1, read on the forward strand.
TAGCATTTATTTATCCATAAAATCACAAATTTCACATGTCTTATAGATAAAGTTTGTGTTAAAAATTTGCCGAATTAAAGTTAACGGTTTGCCCGAAAACTAGGCAGGGTGTAATGTGCGGCACAGAAATCGCGTTATACTGATATAAATTGATGATTTTATTTTAATAGTTTAGCCCATTAAGCGAGATTGTAATGAGTCAACCTGAACCGACCGCCCAAGCTGTATTGCCATCTTGGGTGGATTCGTCGCTCATCAAAGGGATGCTGCGCGGAATTGAGCGCGAAAGTCTGCGAATGCAAAGCGATGGCTTTCTGTCGCAAAGGCCGCATCCCAAGGCACTTGGTTCAGCTTTGACACATCCGCGTATTACCACGGACTACTCCGAAGCACTGATGGAGTTCATTACCCCGCCCAAGGACACGATTCGTGAAGCACTGGATGACTTGATGGATATCCATGCTGTGGTTCACCGCCATCTGGAAGGGGAAGAAAAGCTCTGGCCCATGTCCATGCCGTGCATGTTGGATAGCAGTGATGAAAATATTCCGCTGGCACAATATGGCTCCTCCAATATTGGTCTGTTTAAAACCTTATACCGTCATGGTTTAGGGATCCGTTACGGGCGTCGTATGCAGACTATTTCTGGCGTGCACTACAATCTGTCTTTTCCGGATCATTTCTTTGAAGCGCTGCAAACGCAGGAAACGGATGAGGCACTGCGTGCCCTGAGCCTACAGGACTATCGTAGTCACCGTTATATGGGGCTGATCCGTAACTTTATCCGTCTGACCCCGATGATCATGCTGCTGATCGGAGCCAGTCCTGCAGTATGCAAATGTTTTATGACCGGTCGTGATCATCATTTGCTGCCACTGGTACGCGGTACCCTTTATACCCCGTATTCGACTGCACTGCGTATGGGGCGGTTCGGCTATCAGAATTCGGCACAAAAGCAGCTGGGCATCCGCTATAACAATTTGCAGGACTATCTGGAAGGCCTGCAAAAAGCGGTTAAAACTCCATATAAAAACTTTAGCCGTTTAGGACTGGACGATGCTGAAGGCCGGCCGATTCAGATCAATGACCATGTGCTACAAATTGAAAATGAATACTACAGTCTGGTGCGTCCCAAACAGGTTCCTGAAGCGGGTGAAACTCCGTCACAAGCTTTACAGAATCGTGGTATTGGCTATGTAGAATTACGTGCCGTAGATATCAACCCCTACAGCCCGATCGGTATCGATGAGCAGACAGCCGGCTTCCTGGAAATTATTGCCCTGTATTGCCTGTTACAAGATAGTCCGGCCCTACTTGATGATGAACAGGACGTGATTGAGAAAAACCAGGCTGAAGTGGTGAATCGTGGCCGTGCACCGAATGCCGCGATTTGGGAAAATGGCCAGCACTATCTGATTGAAGACTGGTGCAATATTTATCTGCAACGGATGCAGCCTCTCGCCGAATTACTGAATACAACCTATGCAACGGACCTGTATAGCCAGGCCATGCAAACCATGCAGAGTCGTGTCGATGAAGTGGATGCCACTTTATCTGCGCTCATCGTTGGCGACACCCGTAAGCAGGGCAGCATGTGGCACTTTGGCCAGATGCTGGCCCAGCAGCATAGTGCGGTCTATGAAGCGCACCAGCTGAGTAAAAAAACCTTGGCTTATTTCAGTGATTTATCAAAAAAATCCTTGCAGCGACAGCAGGAACTCGAGCAAGATAGCAGCATCAGCTTTGCTGAATATCTCGCTCAATATCGATAAAAAATAAGAGGGTCGAGCATGAAATGGGGTTATCGCTTCGTGAGTGGTGCGTTATTTGCCGGGTCCGTGATCGGCATGGCATTTGCATTATATTTAGAACATGTGCAAGGGCTTGCTCCTTGCCCGCTCTGTGTATTTCAGCGGGTTGGCCTCATTGGGCTAGGCATCATTTCGTTGCTCGCCTTGTTGCATAATCCGAAATCCAATGGCATAAAACGTGTCTATGCCTTACTCGGTTCGCTCAGTATTTTATGGTCAGCCGGCGTCGCAGCACGCCATGTCTGGTTACAGCATTTGCCCCCCGACCAAGTGCCAAGTTGTGGTCCCGGTCTGGATTACTGGCTGGATACCTTGCCGATGAAAGCGGTATTTGAACAGGTGCTGACCGGCTCAGGCGAGTGTGCCACGATTGACTGGACGTTTCTGGGACAGTCTTTACCGGTTTGGTCCTTGCTATTCTTCACGGTGCTGCTATTGATCAGCCTGTGGCAACTGTTTCGTCCTTATCAGACCGCACCGGTCAAGCGTTTAAGAGATCAATATTAATTAGCAAGCTCTCTCTGGAGGGCTTTTTTTATCTCTACTTAAGTCAGCGCGATGCCTTTGGCACTTTCTAGATCCAGCATATATTCATGGATCTGATCAAAGACCTGATCTTCCTGACTTGGATAAAACCAGTGTACGATCTGTTCTGCGACTTGCGGATGGCAGCGAATTTCAAAATGGTTCAGTCCATAGAAAATAGCTTTATGGGAATCGGGGACTTTCAGCTGAAAACGTGGATTGGGATGTTCGCCCAGCGCACTTTTGACACTGACCAGATAGTCTCCGATCACATTCAGGGTACGGTTATGCCGATTTTCATATTCAATGGTTCCGGCAACAAAATAGGCTTTAACATGTGAGGGAATCGGTGCCGGTTTACGGTGGTCATCCATTTGGCCAATGCGTAATTCATTATGTTCCCAGTCATCATCACGGACACTGCCATGACGTAAATCCAGAATACCGTTACTGCGAATATTGACGATATGGCCGATGATTTTACCAAATGGGAAACTCCCCAGTTTGTCCTGCAAACTGAAACCAAAACGTTCTAAGGCAGCGCCGTGATGTGGGGAGCCTAGACAGACCAGGGTCTCGACCATATCTACCCAACTATTGACGTTCTGTTTGCCATAGAACAGGGCACTGCGCGAGACCAGCCCCCCCATGCTATGCCCAATCAGGTCAATACTGGTAATCCCCGGGTTGCGACTCACCAGGTCTTGTAAGGTATTGGCCAGACTGCGGCCGTTGGCAGAAATCCGCCGTCCGGTATTGTAATTCAGGTACAGCATCGTATTGTTATCACGCTGTGCCAGCAGTTTTTCCCCAATCCCTCCATACTTATGGGTGGTCCAGCTCAGATGGTTCATACACAGGCCATGCACAAACAGAGTAATCCGGCCGGTGAGTTCACCTTGCTGCAGAGAGCCATAATGATCATAAATCACCATAGGGAGGGCCATTGGATTTTGGTCTTTGAGTAAATAGTCTCCAATAACCCCGTTCAGTACACTGATCAGGAAATGCAGGCTCGGGGTCAGCGGTTTATCATGTAGTTTTGGAAATTTGGTAATAATACGGCGTAGACCGGGTGCAACCAGAGTATTGCCATAATGAAACAGCATATCGTAGGAATGTTGATACAGCCGTACAATTGAGGGCAGATTTTGCAATTTGGCAGAGCTGGTCTTACTTAAGCCAAAAAAGCTCAGTAACATTTCTCGCTGAATGGTCTGGATCAGCTCCTGAGCGACATCATTGAAGCGCATGGTGACAAGTTGAGCCAGACCTTCCAGTACATCTGCCTGGCTGGGTGGAGTACGATCCCACTTACAATAGGTTTCATGCAATGGCGTTAAGCTAGGCATTGAATCTGGTCCTTCTATTAATGCGTACACCCAAGATCTTTCTTTTTAAAGATGTTCGCGGTATAAATTCTTTTCAACCTTAATGTTTCTAATTTTTCTGGGAATATTCTTAACATACCGAGGATTGTGCAAAAGAATCGTATTTTTTGTCTGACAATTGGTCGATAAATTAGATTGGATAACTATGAGAAATATCCAACTTATAAATTATTTTCTGATTAAAATATAGGCGTTTTTTTAATAGTCGATGAATGTTATCTATTTACATGGTTTTCGCAGCAGCCCGGCGTCGATTAAAGGGCAGCTGTTAAAACAATACACTGCGCAGCATCCGAATATTCAGGTGCATTTACCTGATTTGAATATGTCACCGGTCAAGGCCATTCAGCAGCTCTCGCAGCTGATTTGCTCCATGCAGGATGTGGCTCTGGTGGGGAGCAGCTTAGGCGGATTTTATGCGACACATCTGGTCGCCAAACATGCTGTGCCGGCTGTACTGATCAATCCGGCCATGCGACCATGGCAGTTGTTCCGGGAACTGTTTGATGATGAACTACCGCTACAGGTTCATCCAAACTGGTGCCTGGATAATTCAGATCTTGAGCAGCTGAAAGCTTTAGCACTGCCAACTGCACAAGATGCAGACAAAATGTTGGTACTGCTGCAACAAGGCGATGAAGTTTTGGATTATCGTGAAGCACATCGCTATTATAGTGCTGCGCATCCCCCAGCCATGCTGATGACTGAGGCCAATGGTAATCACGGGATGGATGATTTTGCGGAGAAGATTCCGCTGCTGTTACAGTTTTTATCCGACTGCATAAAAAAGGAAACCGAATAACGTGTCTCAATATACGGCTCAATCTCTTGAAGTTCTGTCTGGTCTGGACCCCGTGCGTCGTCGTCCGGGCATGTATACCGATACCACTCGTCCAAACCATCTGGCACAGGAAGTGATTGATAATGCTGTGGATGAGGCGCTAGCAGGCCATGCCAACAAGATTACTGTGACCGTGCATAAAGATGGCTCACTGGCCGTAGAAGATAATGGTCGTGGTATGCCGGTGGATATTCACCCGGAATATGGCCAGAGCGGGATCGAAATCATCCTGACCAAGCTACATGCTGGTGGCAAGTTCAGTACCGATAACTACCAGTTTTCTGGCGGTCTGCACGGAGTCGGGATCTCGGTAGTGAATGCGCTTTCTACCCGGGTCGAAGTCGCAGTACAACGGCAGGGCAACCTGTACAAAATGGTTTTTGAACAGGGTGAGCCAACGGGTCCATTAGAAATTCTAGAAGGCAAGGCACCGAAACGCGCTTCAGGAACGACCGTACAGTTCTGGCCAGAAGCCAAATATTTTGATTCACCTAAATTTGGCCTAAAAGCGCTCAAGCATAACCTGAAAGCCAAAGCCGTCCTGGCGGCAGGTTTACAGATCAATTATGTCGATCTGATCAATGATGAAAAGATCACCTGGCAGTTTGAAAATGGCCTGGTGGATTATTTGATGGATGAGCTGGAAGACCGTGAGATCATTCCTGCCCCCGCCTTTGTGGCAACAGGTGAAGCGGAACGAGCCAGTGCCGAGTTTGCCATTTGCTGGAATATTGAAGGCGGCGAAAGCATCCAGGAATCTTATGTCAACCTGATTCCAACCGCACAGGGGGGTACCCATGTCAATGGTTTACGCTCCGGGGTAACTGATGCCATGCGCGAGTTTTGTGAACTGCGCAATCTGCTGCCACGGAACATGAAGCTTTCTGCGGAAGATGTCTGGGACGGGGTAAACTATATCCTGTCACTGAAATTTCAGGAGCCACAGTTCTCGGGCCAGACCAAGGAACGCCTGTCTAGCCGTGAAGCTGCCGGAATTGTACAGAACATTGCCAAGGATGCCTTTGCCCTGTGGCTCAACCAGAATTCTGATATCGCCATGCAGCTGGCGGAAATGGCGATTTCTAAAGCCGGTCGCCGTCTAAAAGCAGCGAAAAAAGTTGAACGTAAGAAAATTGTTGCGGGTCCAACACTCCCAGGAAAATTGTCGGATTGTGTCGGGCATGACCTGGATCAATCTGAACTGTTTATCGTGGAAGGGGACTCTGCAGGTGGTTCAGCCAAGCAGGCGCGTGACAAGAACTTCCAGGCCATCATGCCAATTCGCGGAAAGATTTTAAACACCTGGGAAGTGGCATCCGATGAAGTGCTGGCTTCACAAGAAGTCCATAACATCGCGATTGCTATTGGGGTCGACCCGGGTTCGGATGACTTGTCTGAACTGCGTTATGGCAAAATCTGTATTCTCGCCGATGCTGACTCGGATGGTCTGCATATTGCGACCTTGCTCTGTGCCTTGTTTGTGAAACACTTCCCGACATTGGTTGAAGAAGGGCACTTGTTTGTTGCTATGCCACCATTATTCCGGATTGATGATAACAAAGATGTTCACTATGCGCTGGATGAGGACGAACTGGAAAGCATCCTGAAAAAATGTAAGACCAAGAATCCGCAGATCACCCGATTCAAAGGTTTGGGTGAGATGAATGCCAGCCAGTTACGTGAAACCACACTGGATCCGAATACACGTCGTCTGGTCCAGCTCGATCTGGATGACGCGCACTTTACAGCAGGTCTTTTAGATAAACTCCTGGCGAAAAAGCGTGCCAGTGACCGTAAAGAATGGCTGGAACAAAAAGGTAATCTGGCGGATATCGTGGTTTAAACGTCTTGGCTGCAAATGAAAAAATCCCGCGATTGCGGGATTTTCTTCATGGTATTCCGTGCTCATCAATACCCTTCATATTGTCCTTATTTAAAGAGAGCAACCACGTCAGCGGTCAATTTGCGACCTGTTAAGCACAAGGGCATATGCTGATTGAATCCTCTGTTAAGCTTCTTTCTCAAAGTCATGTTTCTTAAACTTGTTCAGAAAGAAAAGACAGACTTAAATTTCCGTATTTTCGTTCCATAGAAAATAACCGCCATATTGACTGGATTTAAATTCCCCACCCAGCGCTTTGCCTTGGTCAGTGAGGATATGTTTACCATTTTCATTCAGCTTTAAGAAGCCTTTGTCGGTCAGCTTATCCAGCAAATCTGGGGTTTTCAGTTTATATTTCGCTGCCAGTTTAGAGGTGGTCAGTTTGGAGAGGGGGGTAGTTTCTGGAGTCTCGAGCTCTTTAACTGCTGCATCTGCTTTGACTTCATCCAAGCTAATTCTGACTTCGTCACTAATTCGGATAATACGCTGCGCTTCTTCATAAGCTTCTTTAAACACCTGATCATCTTCATATTTACGTACTAGAATCCCCATTTCATTATTATTGACCTGACTAAATTCATAAAGATTAAGGCTGGAGATAATACATTCTGATTCATTCAGATAGCATTTAGCATGCAGATTTTTACAGAAGCTTAAGCGGACATAGTCTAATTTCTGCAACCATTTAATTTCTTCCGGATGCAAATCACTTTTGCCATAGATAATGCGAATGTCGATTTTTAGACGGTCTTTATCTTCTAACAGCTCTTTAATCCGGTCATTCAAGCGCAGATAGGGGCTGATGAGAATTAAACGTTCCTTGGCATTTTTAATCAGTTCTTCTAAAAAGAAATTGGTGGCGCTGGTATTTAAAAATTTAGCCATATTATCCCCAGTTAATATTTTATTTTGGCAATATAGTAACCAATTCTTTTTATAAAATTAAGTGTTACTCGACTTTTAGATAAACGCCATTGGCTGATACATTATGTCCAAAGCCGCAACCTGAGCCTCCACTGTTTTGTTTTAAAATCGCCTGCTGCCCAGCTTTTGGATCAAATTTAAAAGCCAAATCAATTTTACACTCATCCACTTTATAAGTGGCTTGGGTTTGATTGAAAGGCATGGCAGTTTCAAATGAGCCCATATTCGGTCCGTAAATCAGGCTGTTCAGTCCCATATATAAGCCATTAAACTGAATTTGATAGGCACTCTTGGTTCGTTTGATTTCAATCCTATTCCAGTGACCAAAGCCGGCATACTGTACATAGATACCTGTAAGATTTGGATTTTTTTGTGGAAAAGGAAGCTGTTTTAAGTTAAAACGGCTATTTTTCGCATCGGGATACACCGAAAACCAGACTCGTGCCCATTGTGGTTTTCCCAATTTGAAATAACTTAACCCGACATTATTAAAAGCCGTGGCAATAGCATGTTCTGAAAAAGCAACACCGCTATTTCCGTTATGCATTTGACAAAATGCAGACCAGGCGGCTTGCTGTTGAAATTGTCCTAGTGCGCTTTGATACTGTTTCTGATCATAAAATTTCTTGCCCGAGTTGGCATAGCTTTTCACTTTGGCACATTCGGATCGAAGTTCAGTGTCAAAATCTGAATGGGCAAAACTAAAACTACTCAGCGGGAGCATACTGATAAAAATAAGCCATTTATTCATTCTTGTACTCAACTTTTCAATTATTGTGTAGGAAAAAGTGTATCGATCGGCAATTTTATCGTGCATCGCTGGGCGCATGATTGCAAGCTTGAGTTAAAGAATTTTATTAGTCAGAATTCCTGATCTTCAGCAATCAATACAGGAAACTGCTGCACTTTTATTTTATTCAACCTATGTTAGAAAATCTTCTAGGGGCTTTGGTAAATCGTTGCCGGTTAAGCTGCCTTGCAGGACTTTAGCATGATAAATTTTGAGAGTCTGGGAGTATAGATCCTGGGGTTGAGCCGGACGCATCAGAACGCACATAATCGCGGGCTGCGTATTCTTACTCTAATGGACACTAAATCTCATAGAGAAGTGAGCAGGGACTCCTATCTCACTTGGACACTTTAGAGTTCGTATAACAGCCATTATAATAATGTAGTCGGGTTTAGGAGGTTATTTGTTCTTTCAATAAACAAAAAATTGCAGATTTTTCTCACTTTAATTACAGCAAAGAAATATCTCATAAACTGGAAGAAAGAAGGTTATTCAGGCTTTCTTAATCTTTTTTCTACAAGAATAGAAAATAACAAGAGAGCAATCAGCAAAGTCTCATTTAATAGGCTATCTGCTAAATTGTTCGGTATCAGTAGAATTTTATATAAAACCAAATAAATCAATATAGTAGCAATTGTTAATAAATATGATTGAATGAAATTTCTAGGACTTCTAATGGTTTTGATGTAACGCTCTTTTGGTGTACAAAGTCCTATAAATGCTCCCCATAATAAGGCCATTAGAAAACCATTTACCAAGTTTTTAATCTCTATTGGTTTATTTTTAAGCAACATAATACTAACAATATATGTAAATAACGGAATTGCAAAAAGGAAAGCAATTAAAACGACTTTATTAAGGTGAATTTTCATTTTTGCTACTTTGATTTAGACTTAAATGGTCTGATTGTTTATTGGTTAAACACTTAAATTTCGTATAACAGTTATTACATGAAATATAAAAGCCTATTCTTTTTGGGTATCAAAAAACATAGCAATATAAAATGCTATAGCCCAGTAGCTCCATCTGGTTATAGACGATAATAGTTCTTGATCTACATCAAAATATGTTGAGATCAGTCGATGAATAATAAAGAATAGAATACCAACTACAGTTATTAGAAAGAGTTTTTTGATTAATAAATAGTAATGTATTTTCATTAAGATATTTTCTATAACTTTGTACTTTCTTCTGGATTCATTCTAAGTTGTTTTTCTCGTTCTTGTGTATTGATAGTTTCTAACTTATTCAGCCAGTATTGAATGGTGTATTGATATTTAGCAAAGAATGCAAAAAATATAAAAGTAAAAGTAGGCCTCATATCTATACTTTCAGAATACCCCATATATTTGTCATATAGTATTAGGCCTATAGACCAAATCGCCAGTAACCAAAGCATGTAGGCTGATAATTTTAGAAAGTTATCGAAGCTTTTACCTTTGAACATAAAAATTATAAAAGTAATTAATTATTATTCTCAATAATATCAAAATTTACAAGTGGTTGAAACTTAATTTTTTCTAAAATTAATATAATCCACGTTATACGAAATTATTATAGTTTCGTAATAAATTTCAATATCTTATATTGATGCAAAAAAGTTTAATCATCACCGATAATGAGATGTCACGTTCCACGTTTATTTAACAACCCTTAATCCACAATTTTATGAAGTCTCGTCTAACCCTAAAAGCAGAAAATAATATCCATACGGTACAAGAATACATGTCCAAGTAGTTGTTGATTTTGCAATCGGGCTGAATAAGAGAGAATATGTAAACATACCCTGAATTCAGGCCATAAAAAAGCAGAACCGAAGTTCTGCTTTTTCTCATTCTAGAATTTAGAAATGATATTTAACCAATGCGCTGACATCGTGTTGGTCGACATTAGTACCGAATTTGTTATTCCAAATAGAATGTTCAATACCGAGGTAAAGTCTAGTCTCAGGAGAAATATGTTTACCTACATTCCACTTATACTGACTGGTCCAGTTCAATTCACTCTTGTGGTCTGCACCTTCACCGGTAGACCAGTCTAGGAAAGCATCTGCCAGGAACTCTTCAGAGCCGATTTTAAATGGTACTGCATAGGTGATCGTCATTTGATAATCATCTTTTTGCAGATCATTATCAGCTTTGTAGAAGTTAATATTGGCATACTGGGTGTAAGGAATATCTAAGGCGAAACCGACACCATATAAGAAGTTGTTAAATTCTGCATTGGCCCCATGTCCAGCATTATGCTCCCATGTAGTAGCAATCAGTACGTCTTTCACCGGACCAAATGACAAGTTTTGACCAGTCACTTCACCCAGGCTTAAACGCGGTGCAAGTTCCAGATAAGTATTGTCATCCCCTTTATTATCCCACTGCTGGTCGAGGAAAAAGAATACATCAGCATATTTCAGTTTTGCTGCATATTCTGCGGTTAGCGTTGTGCGTTCGTCTGTGCCCAGTTCATAGTTTTCACCATATAAACCTGTCAGGCTAAAGTCCTGCCATACCACAGGACTCGCCTGAGTCAAAGCTGCTGCAGAAGCCAGTGCACCCAGTGCCACGATTTTTTTCAGTTTCATTTAGAGTTTCTCCCCCAAGAAAGCAGATAAAGCATACAGATTAATCGGTAAAAATAAAGCAAAACTTAAACACAAATTTAAATTTATAGGTACTGTGCCCATCTTGAAATGGTGTAATTCACAACAGAACGACCCGTAAAGTATGGTGTAGGGTAATTCCTTTACATGCGTGCTTTGGCCTGAATATTTACTATTGCGTACAGCTAAGCTCAACTGTGCGGCGACTTCATGACTCTTAATCAGAAAGCAGGTGATTTATAAAAGTGGCTAAATCCCATGAATATTATTGCTTTTATAGAGAATTAACCGGTTGCTCTTCCCTATAAGTAAGCACTTGTCAGCTTTAGGTATCCTTTTGCTAAAAAATTCAAAATATCGCTTGCATATTTCCACAATAGGACCGATATTCAAAGTATAAGAACACAAATCTGCAGACTCAAAACTGTGTTCATCATTCAAAGTGGAGGGTTAGTTCCAAAGCGATTGAAGAAGTGAAATGCAATAGCAAACAGTAAGATACAAGCGTGCCAAGATAAAAGATCTGCACTAAAAAGTTATAATGATTTGAGGATGGTATTTTATGAATATTGAACTCCGTACCGATAAAAACATTCGCAATAGTGATCGCCTAATTAGTTACGTTCGTACCGAATTAAATCAGGAATTTCAACGTCACAGTGAACGTATTACCCACTTCTCCGTCCATCTGAGTGATGAAAATGCGGCCAAGGGTGGAGATGACGATATTCGCTGCATGATCGAAGCTCGGCCGGCTGGCTTGAAACCAGTAGTGGTTAACCATCATGGACATAATATTGATACTGCAATTCACGGCGCAATAGATCGTCTCAAACGCAGTCTAGAACACCTGATTGAGAAAAAAGACAATGTACGTGGCACACCGCTAAAACTTGCAGATGATGCAGATGTGGATGAGGTTACGGAAACATAATGTTTAAATCATGAAAAAGGCCCTGCGGGGCTTTTTTCAATTTTAGACAAAATAAACGCCTGAGAATAAAACAAAACCTACTTTATTCGGCATAATAGCTAAAACGAATTGAAGTGAGTTCCATCATGTTAACTGCGCAACAACAACTTTTTGTGCAAGCCCTCGAAGAACTAGATCTGGATCAGGTCAGAAAGCTCCTGGCTGATGGACTCAATCCAAATTTTATTGATATGGAAAAAGGCCCGGCGATTTCTGTCTGGTCAGATGGCCTGTTCAAATGGTGGGAAGCAGTGTGTGAAGCCTACGAAGCAGGCATCGCTTTATCTGCAGAAGAAAAACAGCAAAAATTGCAGGTTCATCTGGACATCCTAGACGCTTTAATCAAAGCCAAAGTGAATTTGCATCTTTGGGATGCTGAAGAAATATATGGCCCACTTTGGGATGCGGCGAGTGCGGCTTGTGTGCCGGCAGTAGAACGTTTACTGGATGAAAAAGTAGATCCAAATACGCGTGATGAAGATGGTCTGACCATCCTGTCTTCGATCAGTGACCTGTTCTTTGACTGTGATTTTGATGAAGTGAACTGGGCAGAAGCACTAGAAGAAGAAAAGCAGACTTTAGAATTGTTACGTAGCCGTGGCGCCAAAATGTCCAAGGAACTGGGCCAGTAGTTCAAGAAGATAAAGAGTACGCATCTATGACAACATTGAAGACATTGGGTTTTGTGGTATTGGCAGGTGCCAGCATGCAAGTATTTGCCGCAGATTTTGCCTTTGATCGCCCGGGTACAGGGTTTAGTACCAGTACCACCCCCGTGGGCCAGTTGGCTTGGGAGCAGGGCTTGCCATCAGTCAGCTATCAGCAATCTGGTGATGATCATGCTACGACGCTGAATGCGGATATGTTATTGCGTACCGGCTTAACTGACAGCCTGGAATTACAATTGGGCTGGCAAGGCCCATCTTGGTCTAAAAGCAAGCTAGACGGTGTGAAGTCAGAAGATGACGGCTTAGGCGATATCAGTATTGGTCTCAAAAAAGCTATTGATCTGGATGATGAGCGTCTATCCATGGCGTTATTGGCAGAAGCTGTAATTGCGACAGGTAATCAAGGCTTTAGTAATGAAGAAGATATTTACAGCCTAAGCTCGGCAGTCGCCTATCAGTACAATGATCTGATCAATACCTCGATTACAATGCGTTATGAATGGCAGGATGGGGATTGGGCTGTACAGGCAGTACCAACCCTAGAATACCAGGTCACTGACAAGTGGTCAGGCTTCTCTGAGTTTGTTTATCGCAAGGCAGAAAGTCAGGACTATGAATATGCGCTTGGTACAGGGGTGATGTATGCCCTGAATGACCGCGTGCAGCTAGATGCCAGTGTCGGCGTAGATCTGAATGGAACTGACAGAAGCTATACCTCCGGTCTGGGGGTGTCTTTCCTGTTCTAAGGAATTTATAACCAGGCATTATGGATATCGCAATATTAAAAGTCTGGGGCAGGCCGCTTGCCCGTATGCTATGCGGAGGCCTGCTTTGTGCAACGGCAGTGCAGGCAGAAGCCCCTTTACTGTCAGCTGAACAGGCTTTTCCCTTTACGGTCAGTTCTACGCAGGCCGAGCAGGCAGAACTGAGCTGGGAAATTCCCGAGCACTACTATATCTATCAGCATCAGGTAGAAGTACAGCAAGGGGGGCAAAAACTGCAACTGGACTTGCCGCCAGCGGAAGAACTCTATGATGATAATTATGGACAGACCCGGGTCTATTATCAGCAGCTCAAGTTCAACCTTCCGGTGCAGGCGGCACAACACTATCAGGTGCGCTGGCAGGGCTGTGCCAAAGACCGGATCTGTTATCCCCCCCAAACTATTGAATTCAGTACCGACCTGTCTGGACTGGTTCAATATCAGCCTGCTGCGACAGCACAAAAACGCTTACTGGATCTGAATACTCCCCAAGTTGAGCAAAATAGCGTACTTGACTTAAATGAGTCTGTCGCTACGCCTACCTCAAATCAACAGATTTCAGATGAGGCTACCGCTGCCAAAGATCAGAAATGGTCGGAACACTTGGCGGACAGTTCACTGGGATATGGCCTACTTCTGTTTTTTGGCTTAGGCATGCTGCTCGCCTTTACCCCCTGTTCTTTACCGATGCTGCCAATTCTGACCTCGCTGATTGTACGGGATCGACGCGGATTACAGGCCTGGATGATCGCTTTAAGCTTTGTCACCAGCATGGCCCTGGTCTATGCCGTATTGGGCTTGATCGCATCGTCAGCTGGATTGAATTTCCAGCGCTGGTTACAGCAGCCAGCCACCTTGGTCGCTTTTAGCTTGCTGTTCGTCGTGTTTGCCCTGAATCTGTTTGGCCTGTTTGAAATCAAGTTACCACAGCGACTGGTGCAGCGATTGGATCGCGTACAATCGATGCAGCAGGGGGGCTCTCTGGTCAGCGCCAGTATCATGGGGATGGTCTCAGCCTTATTAGTGGGTCCATGTATGACGGCACCGCTGGCTGGAGCATTACTGTTTATTTCACAAACCCAGAGTCAGTGGCAGGGCGCCTTGCTGCTGTTTAGTCTCGGCTTCGGGATGGGCACACCTTTACTACTGGCCAGCATTCTAGGTTCTCGGATTTTGCCAAAAGCCGGGCACTGGATGAATCAGGTTAAAGTCATCTTCGCCTTTATCATGCTCACGCTGGCTTTGTATTTTATCCGCCCTTTGCTTTCCGAGGCAGCATTACAATGGTTATCACTGGGTCTGGGACTAAGCTTTGTAGGTTATATCCTGGCGCGTCTGCTCTGGAAAAATACTGGACTCAGATGGCTCTATATCCTGTGCTTAGTGACCGTAGTGCCGTATATGGTATATAGCCAGTATCAACATAGTCAGCGTTTCTTTGCTGATACCGCGCAGCAACAGGCCAACTGGCATATTGCGCAAAGTTCAGCAGAGTTTACCCAGTTATTAGAGGGGGTTCCGCAAGGACAGAACGTGCTGATTGATGTATATGCCGACTGGTGTATTGCCTGTCAGCCTATTGAGCAGCGGATTCTCAAATCGGCGACAGTACAACAGGCTCTGGCACCGTACTTCCTGATCAAGCTGGATTTGAGTCATTATGACGCCACGCATCAGACGCTGTTAAACCAATGGGAAATTCTGGGGCCACCAACCTATCTGTTTCTGGATGCTCAACAGAAGGAAATTCGTCATCTGCGGTTGACCGGTGCCTTTACTGAAAAAGAGTTGCTAAAGCAGCTAGAGCGTTTTGCTGCAACTCCATAGCTGCTTTAGCAGCATAAATGAAAATACTGGATCAGGAGTGATGTAGCTGTATGTTTCCTTCTAGGGTAGCATTATAAATCTTCACCAGGTTACGGCCGCCAGCCTTGGCTTGATACAGGGCTTTATCGGCTTGACTTAACAGCTGCTGTGGGCGTAATTCTGGACTAGACAAGGCAATACCAAAGCTGGCGGTGATGGGAATACGCTGATGATCATCACTGTAAATTTCAATTTTCTGAATGGCCAGGCGGCAGCGCTCTGCTACCTGGCGTGCCTTATCCAGAGTCGTATTTTTCAGGACCAGGATAAACTCCTCCCCACCAAAACGACCCACGACATCACTTTCACGCAGAAGCTGGGTGAGCACTTCACTGACCCGGATTAAGGTTTCATCACCTTTATCATGACCATACAAATCATTAATTTTTTTAAAATGGTCCAGATCGAGTAATACCAGTGCATAGCTTTTCGGTTTCTGGTTATTCAGCTTGTCCAGACACTGATTGATACTGCGCCGGTTAAACAAGTTGGTGAGTGGATCGATCTGACTCAAATGCTGGATCAGCCGCTCACGATGGCGCCATTGACTCAGTAGAATCTCAAATAAAATGAGGCAAATGGCCAGTATCGGGATGATAAAATACAGCATCGAAACCAGCCAGAAACCATTGAAAAACAGTTTCCCTTCAATGGTAAATACTGGGGCATAGGCCAGCTGATCGGTATAACTTAAATAACCACAGACTGTCAGAAAAATCGAGGCCGGAATCAGCATGCTATAGACCAGCACGCGAGGAAAGAGTACCAGACCTACGGTGACCAGGCTGACATAGGCAATCATCGAAACCGGACTCACCACGCCGACTACATAGGCATCGCGGCAGAGAGAAAAGACAAATATCCCAATTGCAAAGAAGGGGAGATAACGCTCTACTTGAAGGTTGTTGCGAAATTTATAGCAGGGATAGATCAAGAACAGCAGAATCAGCAGAAAGATACTGTTTGTATTAACCTGTTGCCGCACAATACTGATATTCACATATTGCCAGTATTGTGGATTCAGCAGAACAAAGATATCCCAGATAAGCCAGCTCACATGAATGCCACAGCCGAGCGCCAGCATGAGGATGCATTTTTTTAAAACTCCCCAATTCATTACCACTTCTTCTTCAACCAGATACTTGGTAATGTCGTATTTAAAAAGAGCTTGCAAGACAGGCGAAATAGGCTTCATAGCAGACGGTATTCCAGCGTCACTGTTCTAAATTTATAAAAGTCTAAAAAAGTCTAAAAATATTAAAATGTTTTTATATCTGTTACTTAGAATAGCATGTAAGGCACTGGAAAGAGAAAGATTATTTTTTATCCATGTAAATTATTTTAATCCCTGTTTAATTTCCGGTAGATAAAATGTGCAGGGGATTCGACAGGATGGAAAGCAGATCGTGAGCCTGTTGGCTTTTGAATTGATCTCAAAAAATCTTTCCATCCAGATTGAAGAAGGTATTTATACTAGTCCTGATCTAGGCGATGTGCAAAGTCGGCTAAATCGGCTAAGGCCTGACGGGCTTCATCAAACCAAGCACTAAACATTTGGAAGTTATGCCACATGCCGGTATAGAGTTTGAACTCCACCCTGACCCCGGCTTCTTTGGCTTTATCACGTAAACGTTGTGCATCATCTAGCAGAATTTCCTTAGAACCGACCTGAATCAACATGGGTGGCAGACCCGTCAGATCGGCAAAATAAGGCGAGACTTCTGGATCGTCCCACGTCACGGCAGAAGGAACATAATATTGAATACCAGTTTCGAGTGTATCAATAGAGAGCAAGGCATCATGTTGCTGATTATAGCGTAAGGATTCACTACTCAGGGTTAGATCGACAAAAGGAGATAGCAAGATCAGACCGCTCGGCGCAGGCAGTTCAAGCTGCTGGATTTTAACTGCCAGCGCCAAGGCCAGATTGGCACCACAGGAATCTCCCGACAGGATAATGTCCTTGGCCTGTATGCCCTGATCCAGCAGGGCGCTATATACATCGAATATGGCATCGAGCGCAGCAGGATAAGGGGCTTCTGGCGCCAGTGGATAATCGACATGCAGGACCTGCATCTGGGTACGCGCTGCGATATGGGTCATAAAGGCCCGATGGGTGTGCAGAGAACCGACAAAGAAGGCACCACCGTGAATATGCAAAATCAGCTGGGTGGCATCCTGTTGGGGCTTGAACTCTTCAACATCTAGTCCGGCAATTCTAAGACTGCGAATTTCAACACTTTTGTCCTCAGGAAACAGTTTAGAAAGTTGTTCTATAGCCTTACGCTGAAATTTGGGTGGAAGGTTAAACTGGCTTGGCTTTCGTATTGTGGCTTTCAGAAAGGCTTCAGTAATTAATTGTTTCTTAAGAGGACTCATCTTCATCTTGTTTCCATCTTTTTATGTTTCTATTGGTCTGGTGTGTTATTTACCAACAATATTTACAAGGTTACACTAAATAGTCACATGCAAAAATTGAAAAATTGTTGTGACTTAATTAATACTACAACGGTCTATTCACAGACTAGGGAAAGAAACAAAAATGAAAAAAATTGCGCTTGTGTTAGGACTACTGGGTTTAAGTGCATTGGCTAATGCCGCAGATCCGCTGAATGGCACTGTCTGGAAAACAATTGATGATAAAACCAAGCAACCAAAAGCTATGGTGAAGTTTACTGAGCAGAGCAATGGTACATTGACTGCCAGTATTCAAAGCGTACTCACTAAAGGTGAAGAGAACGCTTGTACCAAATGTGAAGGCCCATATCATAATAAATCTCTAAAAGGCCTGACCATTGTTAAAGGCTTGAAAAACGTGGGCGGTAACAGCTATGAAAATGGCTCAATTCTTGATCCGCAAACCGGTAAAACTTACAAATTAAAAGGTAATCTGACGGAAGGTGGCAAGAAGCTTGAGTTACGTGGCTTTATTGGCGTATCTGCTTTAGGCCGTAACCAAACTTGGATTCGTGCCAACTAATACTGATGAGCAGTAATGATAAAGCCTGACTTGTGTCAGGCTTTTTTATTGTACTTTATTGCTGTTTTACTTTTTTAGGGCTTGATAGGCATTCTCGTCGAAACCCGCAATATAGCCTGTACCTGTATTCAGGATAGGACGTTTAATCAGGCTGGTATGAGTAGTCAATGCGCTAATTAAATTGTCTTCACTCGTCAGTGCATTTTGTTGCTCATCTGCACTCAGTTTGCGCCAAGTCGTCCCTTTCTTGTTGATAACCACATCTTGGCCCAGCGCAGCTAGCCAGCTTTTTACTGTTTCCGGATCAATACCGTGTTTTTTATAATCGTGAAATTCATAGCTCAAACCCAGCTCAGTCAACAGGTCAAAGGCTTTTTTCATTGAGTTGCAGTTTTTAATTCCATAAATTTTTAACATTGTGTTCACCCATTTTGCGATTGAGGATAGCTTAGCGAACTTTAGCTCGTCTCACTACTGATCTGGGTGATGAATGGAGAAAATGCCATTAATTTAAAACTGGAATAAACAGAAAATTAGAAGACTTGTCATATAAATGACATGCTGTATCAATAGACTAGGCAATAGCGAAAGAAGACTAAAAAATGAAATTTAATAACTACCAAAATGAGAAAACCCGCATCTCAATCATCCTGATTATGCGGGCCTCATCTCAACGTCCGATGTCACATCCATGAAAAACAAGCTAAATCTTGTAGTTTGTTTTGTTTTCTTCCTACGGCTTCCTGTCCTTATGTTGTCATCCTGACATGTCCTTGTGCCGTGTGAACATAATGCGTTAGTTTTAAGTTTAAAAATAGTTACAAGTACGTCATGGCTTGTAAGCTATTATTGCTAATTGAGTGAACGATTGTTCACTCAATTGATGGGTGATTTAAAGTTTATAATCGATAATAACCGGTGCATGATCACTAAACCATTCATCTTTATATACCCAGGCATTCACCGTACGCGCTTTCCAGTCTGGCGAACAAGCTTGATAATCAATCCGCCAACCTACATTCTTGGCACGGGCTTGACCGCGGTTTGACCACCATGAATATAGCTCGGCTTCTGGACGTACTTCACGGAAGGTATCCACATAACCCAGTTCATCATAGAGATGATCGAGCCAAGCGCGTTCATGCGGTAAGCAGCCAGATGCTTTCTGATTGCCTGACCAGTTTTTAATATCAATACGTTTATGCACGATGTTGTAGTCACCACAAACGATGATTGATTTTTCCTCGTCACGCCACTGTTTCAAGATCTTTGCATATTCTTCTAAAAAGTGATCTTTACGCACCTGTGCTTCTTCGCCAGATGAACCCGATGGCAAGTACAATGAACAAATGTGGGCAGTCTTGTCTAGACCTAGATCAAACTCGGCCGAGATAAACCGGCCCTGCGAGTCTGCCAGTTCAAAGCCTAAACCATCGGTCACTGAGACAAAGGGTAAACGGCTATAAATCGCTGTTCCTGCATAGCCTGGACGTTCAGCAGGGAACAGGTGGCTATACCAGCCTTCAGGTTTAAATTTATCTGTCCACTGCACATGGGTGATGCGGCTTTCCTGCATGCAGATCACATCCGCATCTGATTTTTCCATCCATTCGAGTAGACCTTTGGTCACAGATGCACGCAGGCCATTCACATTAATGGAAACAACACGCAGAATTTTTTGATCACTTGGATAGCTACTCTTTGGTATCATGCTCAGGTTTAACCTCAAACTTAAAAAAATGGAGCACCTCATGACAACGCAAGCGGCATTTAACCCACAAGCTTTTATCGAACTCGCATTATCACGTGGTGTGCTTAAATTTGGTGAGTTTACTTTAAAATCGGGTCGTGTGAGCCCTTATTTTTTTAATGCCGGTTTATTAAACGATGGTGAAGCATTAACAGGTTTAGCCGCAGGTTATGCAGCGAAATTAACCGAATGCAACCATGTAGAAGTGATTTTTGGCCCTGCGTATAAAGGCATTCCTTTTGTTGCGGCAACTGCTGTGGCATTGTCACAAAATCACGGTGTGAGTGTCCCTTGGGGCTTTAACCGTAAAGAAGCCAAAGACCACGGTGAAGGTGGCGTATTAGTGGGCGCTGCGGTTGAAGGCAAAAAAATATGGATCATTGATGATGTGATCACTGCAGGTACAGCGATCCGTGAAGTGGTAACTATTTTAAAAAATGCGGGGGCAGAAATTGCAGGTGTTTTGGTTGCTCTTGATCGTCAAGAAAAAGGTCAAGGTGAGTTATCTGCTATTCAAGAAGTGCAAAAAGAACTCGAAATTCCAGTTCATGCTTTGATTACCATGAAAGATT
>CANQWW010000008.1 GCA_947627655.1 uncultured Acinetobacter sp.
GTTCTCATTTGGGTCTTTCCAAAGTAGGGTTTTGCCTACACAAAGCTATTTAAACTTTTAAACAAAATATGAGGCTGTGTAATATTTAACTATAAATATCAATAAATTTCATATGGTTATTTTTTTTATTGCTTCATACAAGTCAAGTTAAAATTGTGGGGCAGCAGTGAGAGTTACCTAGGCTTTTAAGTATAGGGGGCAAATATTAGGAATGATTTATTTGAAAATATAAAAATAAATTTCAACCAATTTTGATTGTCGTATAATCTTCTGCCATGACCAGATGATACATGGATGCATATGTCGGATACAGTCCAGGTTAAGATTACACCCTCTGCTTCACAGATGGTTTTACCTATTGTTTTTGCCGTTTCACTTGCTCACTTTCTCAATGACCTGATTCAGGCCTGCTTACCTGCAATCTATCCCATGTTGAAAAGCAACTATGACCTGAATTTTACCCAGATTGGGCTGATTTCTCTGATTTATCAGTTAACTGCATCTCTGTTACAGCCTTGGGTAGGTTTTTATACGGATAAATATCCAAAACCGTATTTATTACCTATAGGCATGGGTTTTACCTTGTTGGGTATTTTGTTGCTGGCTTTATCACAGAGCTTTGGCATGTTACTGGTTGCTGCGGCGATTATCGGCATTGGTTCTTCGACCTTTCATCCGGAAGCATCCCGAGTAGCTCGTATGGCCTCTGGGGGGAAGCTGGGAACAGCACAATCAGCTTTTCAGGTCGGTGGAAATAGCGGTTCTGCAGTGGGACCTTTATTGGCTGCATTGATCATTATCCCGAATGGCCAGTCTTCAGCGGCATGGCTGATGTTATTTGCGGCTTTTGGTATATTTGTGCTGTATAAAGTCAGTCGCTGGACTGTACAACATAGTCAGGCCCAATTAAAGAAAATGGGCGCACAGGCCAGCAGCAAATTACAAGGTATAACCCTGGTACGTGCGTTGGGGGTTATTGGGATCCTGATGATCGCTAAATTTACCTATACCGTCAGCATCAGTAATTATTTCGCTTTTTATCTGATCGATAAATTTGGTATTTCTATTCGAGATGCACAGCTCTATCTATTTGCCTTTTTGGGCGCCGTGGCGCTGGGAACATTTTTTGGCGGTCCGATTGGTGACCGTATTGGCCGTAATGCAGTAATCTGGTTTTCTTTTCTGGGCATGGCTCCGTTTGCCTTACTCATGCCGTATGCCAATTTATTCTGGACCTGTATTTTTTCTATTTTTGCCGGCTTAATTCTTTCTTCAGCATTTTCAGCCATGGTGGTTTATGCACAAGAAGCTGTGCCTGGCCGGGTAGGAACCATTGCCGGTCTGATGTTTGGTGTCATGTTTGGCATCAGCGGCATTGCTGCAGCAGGTTTAGGTTATGTCGCGGATCACACCAGTATTGCCTGGGTATTCCAGTTATGTTCTTACTTGCCTTTGCTCGGCTTACTGAGCTTTTTCTTGCCCAAAACACAAAAATAACTTGAATCTGTGGTTCTTAATACGACGCTTGAACTATATAACCCCGGAAACTCAGTTTTTGGGGTTATTTTTTATGCTTAGATTTCTCGATCTCCCATACATGAGTGGTTGATCAACAGTCGCTTACACTATTTCTATATTCAATATAGCTGATCAAGGAAGATGATTAAACCTGCCAGATCTGCTAGTGAAAACCATCTTACAAAGCGGCGTCACCCATTTCACCGGTACGGATTCGGATTACCTGTTCCAGTGTGGTCACAAAAATTTTACCATCACCAATTTTATCCGTACGGGCTGCCTGCATCAGTCCTTCGATAACCTGTTCTAGCATATCGTCGCTGACTGCAACTTCGACTTTTACTTTGGGTAAAAATTCGACATGATATTCTGCCCCACGATACATTTCTGTATGACCTTTCTGGCGGCCGGCACCCTTGACTTCAGTTATAGTGAGGCCATGAACGCCTTGATGCGACAGCTCAATGCGAACATCATCAAGTTTGAAGGGATTAATAATGGCGGTTATGAGCTTCATCTTAATCTCCAGAGCGAATGATATGTATTAAAAATAAAGGGGAAATATAGAATAAACAATTTAAATATGTATTTTTTATGAAAAATAAGAAAAGTAGAAGCCGTAGAAGATGATTGATTTTTTAAATTAACTATTTGGCCATAAAAGGCTGGATGAAGGTTTTAATGCATAATTTTTCATTTTTCCTAAACAATCATTGATGTTAATCACACTTAATCCCATAAGTGTAAAAACTCCTACATTTTTATAATAAATTTAATAAATTCATATTGTTAAATATGTATTTATAGGGCTTTTTAGCAAAGGCTAGAAAAGGGAAAAATTGCCTCGAAAATTGAACTTTCCAAATAGATTTAGATAAGTTAAAAATACGCACATTGTTAATGTTTGTAATTTTTTGTATGAAAATTTTATTTGCAGCCTTAGTTGCTGCTGGGGTTTTAACTGGCTGTGCAAGCAGTACACAGCTCGGCTATGGGTCTGAGCGTAAACAACTCATGTTGCTCTCTCAAAAAATGGTGGAGCGTCAAGCTGACCGAGCATTTACAAAGAGTTCCGGGATCACGAAAAAACAATACTTATCCGATCACGAGATTCACTGTGCCAAAATTATGAATCGCATGATCCCTTATGCAGACCATTTTATTGCCGAAGATCGGATGATTCAGTGGGGCATTCATTTATATCATTCCAATAAGACCAATGCTGGTGCATTGGCTAACGGCATGATCTTAATGAGTCATAAAATGGCCAGTCATCACATGCTGACGGATGATGCACTGGCTTATATTTTAGCGCATGAAATGGCGCATGTATTACGTGAGCATCATCGTGAATCTAAAAGCTGGAAATATGTCATTAGCCCCGCTTTATTAGGTACCACAGTGCTTACAGCAGGTACATCTGCTTTCCTCACGGGTGCGCTGCATGATGGTTATGGAGGGAGTAGTCAGCGGCTGCAGGAGAAAGAGGCCGATTTACTTGGTTTAGAACTCATGGCCAAAGCTGGTTATCAGCCTGAACAGGCGATTCAGGTATTTGCCAAGTTTTATCCAACCTTTTTAAAAGAATATCCTGTGCTAAGCAAGTTGCCTTCCTTTATGCAGCGACATCCTTCTTTAAAAAAACGTTTGGCTTATACTGAAGAAAATCTTGACGAAGTCATGGCGCTTTATCAGAAAAGTAGTAGTGAACAAAAAGCTTCAAAAAATTTAATTTCCATTCGACCCGATCCGCGTACTATGGTATTGATCAATGGTCAGTTAATTCCGAATGTAAATATTGCCTCAATCTATAAAGATGCACAGGGTCAATTGCATTATGAGTTAAAACCCACCATTCAGCCGCAAGAAATTGCCGGAACACCTGCAAGCATTCCAGCGCCTCAAACCACAGCTGCTAAAAAAATCTTATAAGCTGAGAGGAGGAAAGCTTATATATTTACCAGAACTCAACATGCAGTCAGTGGCTTCAGCTTAGACTTCTTATAGGTCATAGAACGGATAAGCTGAATGAAACTGAATTCAACAGAGTTAACCGCCAAGCTGCTGACTGCAAATTGGACCCGAGAGCAGGATATTTATCTAATCGAAAATAATCATTTACCGATCGAACAACTTTGTGAACAGTTAAAATTCAGTGCAGAGCACATCCAGGCACGTCGTAAAGTTCTGGGACTAATGACACGCAGCAAGCAGCTACGCAAACTCTGGTAGGGTTAACTCTGTATAATCCCACTAACACCGGTCACAATCATGTCAATCGCAATGGTACCAATCAGTAAAGCGGCTACACGCCCCACAATATCCACATATAAATCTATGTAATTGGAATATTTGTGCTGTAGGTGATCATGTAGGTATTTCATTAAAATTAACAGGCTACAGGTTAAAAACAGGGTAGAAAAGATCACCAGAATCATTTGCCATAAACTGAGCTGAATCCCAGTGATTACTGAAGCAGAAATAGTGCCTGGCCCAATCATAAACGGCATGGCAATGGTCCCTGCCAGATGATTCGGCGCGCCCCGCATCACGCCAATCGTATCAGCACCTTCAAAGACATAACGGTAACCAATCACCAAAAAGATGATGCCGCCAAAAATCTGAAAGGACTCAAACCGGACATGCAATACTTCATTAAAGAAGGCCTCACCGGTTTTAGCGAAAATGATAAAGACAATAAAGCTGATCAGACTGCCCTGAATCAATGCCATATTGAAGACTCTAGCCTCGGAATTACGGATAATTCCGAGCATATAGATACTCATCAAAAATGGATTGAGTAAGGAAAAAAACAGGGCAAAAGCATTCAGACTTTCAGACATTTTCTCGTCCTTTCAAAGGGGCCAGATTAATTTTCCCGGTCCGGAAATAATGGTCGTTTGCCCGGACTGATCCGATTGATATGCAGGTACATCATATGACGCTCATATTTATCCAGAATGTCATTAATCACTTGCTCTTTGCCATAACCGACCAGGTCATTGCCTTGCGAACCTTCAAACAGATAGCTTTCTAAGCGGTAGTAATAGCGTTTGGTACGTTTACCACGTGAGCTAAAATTCGGGGTGGCATAGCGAACCGGCCAGATTTCATAGACAAAGTTCTCTTCATTATCAAGTTGTATGGTCAAGTCCAAATGGTACAGTTCAGGTTCTTCATCCAGTGGTTTTTCCTGCACATCGACCTGTATGCCCTTACTCATAAGTTCAGCTGCAACGGCCTCAATGGCAGGTCGGCATACTTCATCGAGCATGGTCCGAGTTTGCGACAGGCTAGGATGCAACATCACGCGACTTAGCCGTTTTTTCCAGTTGAAGATATCGACGTTACCGACCACCGGTGCTGCATTCATACTGGTACTGGCCTGACGGAAATCCTCTAAACGTAGCGACTTATACAGACCGGCCATGACGAAGAAAATGACAAAACTGAAGGGCAGCCCCATGATGATCGTGGTGTTTTGCAAGGCCGTCACCCCATTGGCCATGAGCATAGCCAAGGTCAGTAAACCGATCGCAATCGCCCAAAATACACTTAGCCAGCGTGGAGAATCATGTTCGATATTGCTAAATTTGGTGGTGAAATTCCCCAGCACCAAGGCACCTGAATCCGCTGAAGTCACATAAAACAGCAGCCCGGTAATGGTGGCCACGCCCGCTACAAACATAAAGCCAGGATATTGTGCCAACAGGTCATAAAAACCATGGGCCGGATTCTCTAGCACAGTCGTCGCTAGCTGAGTATTACCATCAAACATCACACTATACAGTGCACTATTACCGAAAATAGACAACCAGGTCAGGGTAAATAACAGAGGAATAACCAAAGTCCCGGTGACAAATTCACGGATGGTACGACCACGGGAAATACGCGCCAGGAATAAGCCTACAAACGGAGACCAGGCAATCCACCAAGCCCAGAAGAATAAAGTCCAGTTGTTCATCCACTCTTTCGGCTGTTCAAAGGGAAAGCTGGTCAGAGATAATTTGGGGAACTGGCTGATATAATCACCGAAGTTCTGAATCAGTGCGGCCAATAAGAATTCAGTATTGCCTACCAGCAAAATAAACAGCAGCAGTCCAATCGAGACATAAATATTGATTTCAGAAAGAATCCGGATTCCCTTATTTACCCCGGTAGTGACCGAAATCACCGTAATCACCACGGCGACCGCAATCAGGGCTGTTTGCATCCAGAGGTTTTCTGGTAAACCAAACAGCACATGCAAGCCATAATTGAGCTGTACCACCCCAATACCACAGGTGGTGGCAATCCCGAAAATGGTTCCCAAAACGGCGGCTGTATCTACAGTATGGCCGATAGGACCATGAATTTTTTTCCCGAAAATAGGAAAGAGTGCCGAACGGATGGTGAGGGGCAAGTTATAGCGATAACTGAAGTAACCCAAAGCGACGCCAATTAAAGCATACATGCTCCAGCCAGTGAGACCATAATGGAACAAGGTCCAAACCATCGACTGACGTGCGGCTTCGTAGGTTTCTCCAGCTCTCACGGGCGGATGAATATAGTGAGATAACGGCTCTGCCACCGAGAAAAACATTAAGTCAATCCCGATCCCGGCTGAGAATAGCATCGCCGACCAGCTCAACAAGCTGAATTCAGGTTTGGAGTGTTTGGGCCCTAATTTGATATCGCCATAACGGGAACAGGCAATAAAAACAATAAAGACAAAATAGAGCGTAGCAGCAAGGAGGTAATACCAGCTAAATGTACGACTGACCCAATTTAAAATATTAATGATGACCTGATTGGCCTGTTCATTAAATAGGATGGTAGCAATGGAAAATAGCAGAATCAGGGTGGCTGAAACAAAGAACACCACTTTATTCAGACTATCTTGCATTGGTTCATTTTTCTTTTGCATAAATCTGTGACCATGGTTTTATTGCCGAATGATCTACAGCGCAGTGCGATTTGAAGTATGCGCTTCTCATTAGTCTTTATACATTTGACCAATTACAAACATTTGCAAATCCAAAACAAACTGCGCTGTACATCTTGGGTTGAACGGTACTATAATTTTTATTGATTGAACGTTCAATTAAAAAAACGTTTTTTAATGTTAATCATGTTGCTGGTCAGCAGGGTTTAATTTTTACATCCGTTATTCAGGTTAGTGTTATGCCGAAAGTAGGTATGCAACCGATCCGTCGTCAACAATTGATTGACGCGACCTTATCCGCTGTCAATGAGCTGGGCTTTGGTGAAACGTCAATTAGTCAGATTGCACAACGTGCAGGCGTATCAACAGGCATCATTAGTCATTATTTTGGTGGGAAAAATGGGTTGATTGAAGCAACAATGCGTTACTTATTGCAGCAATTAGGTAATGTTGTAGCTGAGATTAAGGCTGGGGTAGATGACTCACCTGAACAGCGATTACTGGCGATTGTACGGGGTAATTTTAGCACGCCCCAGACTGATAAAGCCGCGATGAAAGTCTGGTTGGCCTTTTGGGCCAGCAGTCTGCATCACCCTGAATTACACCGTTTACAGCAGGTCAACCACTACCGTCTGCACTCCAACCTGAAATATGAGTTCATGAAAGTTTTGCCTAAACAGCGGGCTGAGCAAGCCGCACAAGGTTTAGCAGCACTCATTGACGGATTTTGGCTGAGAGGGGCATTGGTCAGTGGCGAAATTGATCCGGCCTTACCGATCCAACTGTGTAGTGAATACATCCAACAGCAACTCAAATAATCACTTGCGAGGGAATTCCATTGACAAGATTTAAATTACAGCGTCCCTATATTCATGGACAATATGTCGATGCAACATCCAATAGCAGCTTTGAAACCATTAACCCTGCAACAGGTCAAGTACTTGCAGAAGTACAGATTTGCAGCAAGCAGGATATTGACCGTGCTGTAGAATCCGCCCAGAAGGGACAAAAAGTCTGGGCAGCAATGACAGCCATAGAGCGGTCCCGGATTCTGAATAAAGCCGTTGCCATTTTAAGAGAGCGTAATGATGAGCTGGCAGAACTGGAAAGTCTGGACAGTGGGAAGGCCTTCAGTGAAACCTCAGCTGTCGACATCGCTACCGGTGCCGATGTGTTGGAATATTATGCCGGTATTTTACCTGCACTTGAAGGCCAGCAAATCCCGCTACGTAGCAGCTCTTTTGTCTATACCCGCCGTGAGCCATTAGGAGTTGTTGCCGGAATTGGCGCTTGGAACTATCCGATCCAGATCGCTCTATGGAAATCTGCGCCGGCACTGGCGGCAGGTAATGCAATGATCTTTAAAGCCAGTGAAGTTACGCCTTTAACGGCATTAAAACTGGCAGAGATTTATACCCAGGCGGGTGTGCCGCATGGTGTCTTTAATGTAGTCACTGGCAGTGGAGAAATTGGCGGCTATCTGACCTCACATCCTGATATTGCGAAAGTCTCCTTTACGGGTGGGGTGCCGACTGGCAAGAAAGTTATGGCTCAGGCTGCCAATTCCAGCTTGAAAGAAGTCACTATGGAGCTTGGGGGTAAATCTCCACTGATTATCTGCGAAGATGCAGATCTGGATCTGGCAGCGGATATTGCCATGATGGCCAATTTCTACAGTTCCGGTCAGGTCTGCACCAACGGCACCCGGGTGTTTGTGCCTGATGCCTTAAAAACAGAATTTGAAGAAAAGATCTTGGCTCGCATGCCTTACATCCGGATGGGTGATCCTTTAGATCCTGACTCCAATTTTGGTCCAGTTTCCAGCTTTTCCCACATGGAAAAAGTGCTGGGTTATATCGAGCAGGGCAAAAAGGAAGGAGCACGCTTGATCTACGGCGGTGGTCGTGCTGAAGAGGAACAATTTGCCAATGGTGCTTATGTGCTTCCAACGGTATTTGCCGATTGTCGGGATGATATGACTATCGTTCGTGAAGAGATCTTCGGTCCGGTCATGAGCATCTTAAGCTATGACACGGAAGAAGAGGTCATTCGTCGTGCCAATGCGACAGATTACGGTCTGGCAGCGGGGGTTGTGACGCCTGATCTGGCCCGCGCTCACCGCATTATCCATCAGGTAGAAGCAGGTATCTGCTGGATCAATACTTGGGGTGAGTCACCGGCAGAAATGCCTGTCGGTGGTTATAAGCACTCTGGTATTGGCCGGGAAAATGGCATCGTCACCCTACAGCATTACACACAGACCAAGTCGGTACAGGTGGAATTAAGCTCATTCCAATCCGTGTTTAGTGCCTAAGGAGAAGCAGCCAGATGAATTATGATTATATTATTATCGGTGCCGGCTCCGCGGGAAATGTCCTGGCCGCACGTTTAACAGAAGATCCGGACATCAAGGTCCTATTGCTAGAAGCCGGTGGCCCGGATTATCGTTTGGATTTTAGAACCCAAATGCCAGCGGCTTTGGCTTATCCGTTACAGGGTCGGCGTTATAACTGGGCCTATTTGACTGATCCTGAACCCTATATGAATAATCGCCGCATGGAATGTGGTCGGGGTAAAGGGCTAGGTGGCTCATCCCTGATTAATGGCATGTGTTATATCCGGGGTAATGCCATGGATCTGGAACAGTGGGCCAGCTTTAAAGGACTGGAACACTGGAGCTATGCCGAATGTCTGCCGTACTACAAGAAAGCCGAAACTCGCGATATTGGTGGCAATGACTACCATGGTGACTCAGGGCCGGTTTCAGTGGCGACTCCCAAAAATGACAATAATGAACTTTTTCATGCCATGGTTGAAGCTGGAGTTCAGGCCGGTTATCCACGCACTGATGATTTGAATGGTTATCAGCAAGAAGGCTTTGGCCCGATGGACCGTACAGTAACGCCACAGGGTCGCCGCTCTAGTACCGCTCGGGGTTATCTCGACATGGCCAAGGGTCGCGATAACCTGACCATTATTACCCATGCCATGACCAACCGAATTCTGTTTAACCAGAAACAAGCCATAGGGGTCGAGTATTTTGAAGGACACAATACCCTGCAACCCATTCAGGTCTTTGCCGACCGGGAAGTCTTGTTGTGTGCAGGTGCCATTGCTTCACCCCAAATTTTACAACGTTCAGGTGTTGGGGCATCCGACTTGCTCAAAAGTCTGGACATTCCGGTAGTGCAAGATTTGCCAGGTGTGGGAGAAAACCTGCAAGACCACCTAGAAATGTACTTGCAATATAAGTGCAAAAAACCGGTTAGCCTGTATCCGGCACTGAAATGGTATAACCAGCCCATGATCGGTGCAGAGTGGTTATTTTTAGGCAAAGGAATTGGTGCCAGCAACCAGTTTGAGGCCGGTGGCTTTATCCGTTCTTCAGATGAATTTGAATGGCCGAATATTCAGTACCATTTTTTGCCCATTGCGATTAACTATAACGGCACCAATGCCATTAATGAACATGGTTTCCAGGCCCATGTCGGTTCGATGCGCTCGCCGTCGCGTGGTCGAGTGCGCCTGAAATCAAAAGACCCGTTTGAGCATCCAAGTATCCTGTTCAACTATATGAGCACGGAACAGGACTGGCGCGAATTCCGTGATGCCATCCGGATTACCCGTGAAATCATGCAACAGCCTGCACTGGATCCTTACCGCGGTGACGAAATAAGTCCTGGTAAGCAGGTACAGACTGATGCGGAAATTGACGAGTTCGTGCGTAACCATGCCGAGACCGCCTACCATCCATCCTGCAGCTGTAAAATGGGTGAAGATGATATGGCAGTGGTTGATGGTTACGGCCGTGTTCATGGACTGGAAAGTCTGCGCGTGATTGACGCTTCTATCATGCCATTGATTATTACCGGCAACCTGAACGCCACCACCATCATGATGGCAGAAAAACTGGCTGATCATGTACGCGGCAAGCCGGCTTTAACACCGTCAAATGCCTCATTTTATCGTGCGCCGCAAGACCAGGTTTAAGCTGAAGCAGACAGAGACGTTGAACGCGTAGCTGAGTGATTGAAGGGTAATCACTCAGGCCACCTAAAGAAACCGAATAAGATTGATCTATTTTTATGAAAAATTTAAAACACTTTATGATTGCCGGCTGTACCGCGGTATATAGTTTTCCCAGCCACGCTGCTGAAGATACACCGCCTGCCTGGGATGTGAGCGGAAATGTCAGCATGGTTTCCAAGTATGTTTCGCGTGGTTTGACCAATGCGCCAGAAGATGATGATCTTGCGATTCAAGCCGGTTTAACCTTAGCTTATGGCAACTTCTATGTCGGGTATTGGGGCTCGACGCTGGGATATTCCTATGCCGAAGTACAAGGGCGTAAAGGGCATAGCTCGGACAAGTTTGAACATGATTTTCTGGTCGGCTATACCTATAGCAGCGAGAACTATGACTGGAACTTCTGGGATGCCACTTATTATTATCCAGGCGGAAAACATACCACCGGTAATGAATTGGGTTTGAATGTCAGCCGTGCACTGAATGATCAGACCACATTGACCGCTGGGATATCGACCTATTTATATGATGTGGCTTATGCCAATCAGGGTGACACTTATTACACTTTGAATATGAGTTATCAATTGAATGAAAAGCTGTCTGCCAATGCAACTGCAACCGGTAGCTATTTCCATGATCAAGGCAAACATGAAGGTGAAGAGCTAGGGGATACTACCAGACAGCATGCCTTTCGTTACGCATCTGCAGGCCTAAATTATGCCTTGCTGCCTCAACTAAACCTGTCTGGCGATTATATTTTTGGTGGCTACAACCGCTATGATCAAAAGCAGCGTGACCTGGCCGTCTTTGGCTTAAGTTATAATTTTTAAAGTTTGATTACATCAGTCAGGCCCAGGTGATCTGGCTGATTTCATGACCCAGTTCTAGATATTGCAGATCATTTATCCGCTTCCATTTTGAAAATCATCTCGAAATACAGACAAAGATTATCAATTTTATAAAATACTTCTATAATAGCGCCCATTCTGGCCTGTCCGTTCAATCTTGATCCGATTGCAATCAGATAGTGTCATGTCCCGATTTTTTCATTCAAGTTCTCCTCCGTGATCCGGCTTGTATATTCAGATTTCGCATCTTATCTGTCCAGGGTGGCATATAAGAATATTTAGGTATCCACATGGAAATTAAGGTCAATTATCTCGATAATCTTCGTCAGGAAGCCAAGTTTGATGACTTCACGGTAATCGCTGATCAGCCCATCCGCTATAAGGGCGATGGTTCTGCGCCGGGTCCTTTTGATTATTTTCTGGCATCTTCAGCATTATGTGCGGCTTATTTTGTGAAAGTCTATTGCGCTGCACGTGATATTCCAACCTACAATATCCGCCTGTCACAAAATAATATTGTTGATCCGGAAAACCGTTACAAACAGATTTTTAAAATTCAGGTGGAATTGCCAGCGGATATCTCTGAAAAAGACCGTCAGGGCATTTTGCGTTCCATTGACCGTTGTACGGTGAAAAAAGTCATTCAGACCGGCCCTGAATTCGTGATTGAAGAAGTAGAAAGCATCGATGCCGATGCGCAGGCGCTGTTGATGCCAAGCCTGGCTTCTGATAAGAGCACCATGATTGCGGGCAAAGACCTGCCGCTAGAAGAAACCATTGCCAATATGTCAGCGATTTTGGCGGGTCTCGGTATGAAAATCGAGATCGCGTCCTGGCGTAATATCGTACCGAACGTTTGGTCGCTGCATATCCGTGATGCCCAGTCTCCTATGTGCTTTACCAACGGTAAAGGCTCGACCAAAGAAAGTGCGCTGGCTTCTGCACTCGGCGAGTTCATCGAACGTTTAAACTGTAACTTCTTCTATAATGATCAGTTCTGGGGTGAAGACATTGCCAATGCCGAATTTGTGCATTATCCAGATGAAAAATGGTTCCAGCCAGGTCCACAGGGCGAGCTGCCTGCAGAAGTTCTGGACGAGCATACCCGTGAGATTTATGACCCTGAAGGCGAGTTACTCGGTACGCACTTGTATGATACCAACTCGGGTAACAAGGCGCGCGGCATCTGTTCATTGCCATTTGTGCGTCAATCGAATGGTAAAACTGTTTATTTTCCATCGAATCTGATCGAAAACTTGTACTTAAGCAATGGCATGAGTGCCGGGAATACCTTGGCAGAAGCCCAGGTGCAATGTCTGTCTGAAATCTTCGAGCGTGCAGTCAAACGTGAAATTCTGGAAGGTGAACTGACACTTCCTGATGTACCCGAACATATATTGGCCAAATATCCAAAAATTATCGAAGGTATTAAAGGCCTGGAAGAACAGGGCTTCCCTGTATTGGTTAAAGATGCATCATTAGGTGGCCAGTTCCCGGTAATGTCGGTGACATTGATGAATCCACGTACCGGAGGTGTCTTTGCTTCCTTCGGCGCTCATCCCGACTTTGAAGTGGCTTTGGAGCGTAGTCTGACTGAACTGCTGCAAGGGCGTAGTTTTGAAGGCCTGAATGACCTGCCTAAACCTACCTTTAACAGTCATGCTGTGACTGAGCCAAACAACTATGTCGAACACTTTATTGATTCAAGCGGTGTAGTGTCTTGGCGCTTCTTTAGTTCCAAAGCAGACTATGAGTTTGTTGAATGGGACTTTACCAATAATGGCCAAAACTCCAATGCTGATGAAGCTCAAGCGTTATTTGGCATTCTGGAAGATCTGGGTCATGAAGCTTATATGGCAGTGTATCAGCATCTTGGCGCAACGGCCTGCCGTATTCTGGTACCAGGTTATTCTGAAATCTACCTAATGGAAGATCTGGTTTGGGATAATACCAATAAAGCCTTGCTGTACCGTGAAGATATCCTGAATCTGCACCGGCTCAGTGACGAACAGCTAGAAGCACTGGTAGAGCGTCTGGAAGAAGCGGATGAGGATGACTATACCGAAATCAGCACCCTGATCGGCATCGAGTTTGACGAAAATACCGAATGGGGTCAGTTGACCATTCTTGAACTCAAACTGCTGATTTACCTTGCCTTAGAGCAATTTGAAGAAGTACATGATCTGGTTGGCCAATTCCTGCAGTTTAATACCAATACGGTTGAACGCGGTCTGTTCTATCAGTGCATGAATGTCGTGCTTGAAGTACTGCTGGATGAGGAAATGGAACTTGAAGAGTATGAGCATAACTTCCGCCGTATGTTCGGGGATGAGCGTATGGATGCCGTGATGGGTTCTGTTGAAGGGAGCATTCGCTTCTATGGCCTGACTGAAACCAGCATGAAACTGGAAGGTCTAGATCGCCATTTACGCTTGATTGACAGCT
Organism: uncultured Acinetobacter sp.; assembly: GCA_947627655.1. GTDB lineage: Bacteria > Pseudomonadota > Gammaproteobacteria > Pseudomonadales > Moraxellaceae > Acinetobacter. The sequence goes on from CANQWW010000008.1 coordinate 13,762, forward strand.
ACAAGAAACTCCATGCGGCTCGCGCCAAGTTTGTTGCATACTAATCGCCAGCCCCAAATAGAAAATGACCGTCTCTTAAAGAGGCGGTTTTTTATTTTTCGAGATTGTCCACATTCACAAAGCAGACAAATTCCTGACACAATTCCTACAGTATTCCGCTTGGATAGCAGGCATAAATTGACTCATAAAACAGATATTTACAGACACATCCATAATAATCTCAGGATGAGATGTGCATTAAATTGAATATGAACTCATGAGGAAGATGAATGCCCCTCGCACAGCTGATTAAACATTTACAAACAGAATTTACGCCCGATTGCCAGAATCTTGAACAAGAGATAGATGCTGCATTAGCCCAACTGATTCAATATAGTCTGGATGTTCCTTATCCAGGAGAAGGACAGACTTTTCGACGTTGGCAAATCTTGAGTCAAGTCGCAGCCCTGGATTTAAGCCTAGCCAAAATTTTTGAATCCCATTTAGATGCTTTGGCGATTTTGCACGAACTGAGAGAAGACACAGAATAGGCGACCCAGTTACATGCAGTGTGGGCAGCAGAAGGCGGTCCACAACCGCTAGAACTTCAACAGGATTTACTTTCTGGCCTGAAGCCGTGGTGTTCCGCTGCTGAACAGGTACAGCAGGCCTTATTGACCTATCGGAATCAAGCAGGGCAATCACAATTATTACGGGTCGACCTGCAACAGCCTGGTATTCAAATCAACATGCATACCTGGCAAGCAGTGGGTATGCAGCCGACCCGGACGGCAGAAGTCAGCTTTCAGCGCGTTAAAGCCGAAAAGATTGCTGGGCCGAATGCCTATTTGGAACGTCCCGGATTCTGGCATGGTGCTGCCGGTGTGGCAGCTTGCTGGTTTGGAGCGACCTTGAAAATTGCTGCATATTTACATCAAGCCACCTGTCAAAAACCGAATCCTTTTAAACACATGTATTTAGGCGAAGTATTTAGCCAAATTGTGGCGACACGCGCTTTGTTTAAAGCAGTAGCGGCAGAAATAGATGCGGCCCCACAATTCAGTCATGAACATTTGATTCGTGCCTTAAGGGCCCAGGTCGAAGCCACGGCATTGTCAGTGATTGAGCTTTCTGGAAAAGCCTTGGGTGCTGCACCTTTTTGCCAGAATACAGATTTTGCCCGTTGTGTGGCTGACTTGCAGGTTTTTCTGCGTCAGAGTCATGCTGCCTTTGACCTGCAAGCGATTGGTGAACTGGTGCCGGAGAATGAATCATGGACACTTTAAAACATCCAATTGTAGAAGACCGTATCATTCATGGTGAGGGGACCAGTCTGCAAGAATGGCAGCAAAGTACAAGGCTCACAACACTGGCGCCGCTGCACGTGACTACATTTTTTCCGCAACATTCCCGGATCTGCATTGTGGCGCCACATCCAGATGATGAAATTCTAGGTTGTGCTGGTCTGATTCAACAGCTCGATGCAGCAGGGTATGAAGTGGTCATTATGGCCGTCACCAATGGTACCGCCAGCCATCCTGAGTCCAGTATCTATTCACCAGAACAGCTGAATCAGCTGCGTCCTCAGGAAACGAGGGAAGCACTGCAGACTTTAGGGCTACAGCAAAACATACAAAGGATCGGCTTTAATATTCAGGACGGCGCCGTCGCCGAGCAGCGTGAACAACTGATGAACGCTCTGCGACAGCAACTCCAGTCCAAGGATGTATTGATTGCAACCTTTGAGCAGGATGGTCATCCAGATCACGAAATTACCGGACAAGTGGTCAAACAGCTGGCCAAAGAGCAGTCTTTGCCTTATTTACAAGTGTTGATCTGGGCATGGCATTGGGCGAATCCCGACGATGATCGTATTCCCTGGCACAAAGCCTTAAAGCTGCCTCTGAGTCCACAGCAGCTACAGCGAAAAGCTGCGGCAGCTCAATGTTTTCATACGCAACTTGTCGCAGATCCGAGCACAGGCCAAGCGCCGATTATTTCCGATACCACACTCGCGCGACTGTTACAGCCATGGGAGGTATATGTTCATGACTAAACATGCTTACCCTCATGACTATTTTGCTGAGCTCTACCGTGTCAATAATGGCGATCCTTGGCAATATGAACAGCGCTGGTATGAAAAACGCAAACGGGAAATCACGCTTGCAGTATTGCCCTATCCACATTTTCAGCGCGGTATTGAGATCGGCTGTAGTAACGGGGTATTGAGCGCAGAACTGGCTGAACGCTGCGATTATTTAATGTGTCTGGATGCCAATGCAACGGCAATCCTAAAAGCCAATGAACGCCTAAAACATGAGCATGTAGAAGTGGTACAGGGCATTGTACCGTTTGATTTACCCAATGAATCCTTTGACCTGATTATGCTCAGTGAGGTGCTGTATTATCTCGAAGCGCCCATGTTACAACAGCTCATCAACTGGCTAAATATACATTTAAGCCCCCAAGGCTGTATTGTGGCGTGTCATTGGCGATATGAAATCGCGGGGTTTCATTTGAACGGGGAGCGTGTCCACCAGCTTTTAAAGCAACAACTGGATGACCATCATTATTTACAGTTAAAAGACCATAATTTTGATTTAGATGTCTGGACAAGCGGATTGGTATCAATTGCTGAACAGGAGGGGTTAGGATGAAGAAAATCGGGGTGGTCATTCCTGCCTGTAATGAAGAAGCCGAAATTGCCAGCTGCTTGCAAGCCTTGGAGCAAGCCAAACAGCATTTTTATAGCAAGGGAATCAGTACGAAAGCAATCGATATTCAGATTTTAGTGGTGTTAGACAGCTGTACGGATGGCACGGCAGAAAAAATCAGTTCTTATAATATTTTAACGATAAGTTGCAGCTATCGCTGTGTCGGAAAAACCCGTGATTTGGGAATACAATATTTGATTGAAAAAGGTTGTGATTGGATCTGCTGTACCGATGCAGACCTGGTCAAACGGGCAGAGCAGATCGGTCTGCATATTACCTGGTCGAATCAGCTCAGAGTCATCACTAGCAGCCGACTGATTTCACGTGTGTGTGATGGTTTTTCCCAGTTTTTATGGGGGATAGAACGGCACAATTTGGATAACAAATTAACCACAAAACCCCTTAGAAAAATTATTTGAAAACTTTTTAAACTTTATTTTTTCAATAATCATGGGCTTAACAATTTAGCCGATTTTTTTGCTTAAAATCCATTTTATTTTTTAAAAAACTGCTTATAATTCACCCAAATTTAGCCCTGTGTTCTTATACATTTCAAGTATAGGTTCATGGGGTTTTTCTATGGATCATCGGTTAGGGATGCCGCACTGATTTTCACTTTGGGTTTGACTATGTACACTCGAAACTTTGCTGCTTCTCTACGTGCGCTTCCTGCCAGTCACTGGCAACGTATTGCGACTGCGTTGTGTTTCTTTGCGCTGGGTTTTAGCACTGCGGCGTGGGCACCGTTGATTCCATTGGTTTCACAACGGCTGAACCTTTCCCATTCGGATTTTGGCGTACTCTTGCTTGGTGCAGGCGTTGGTTCAATGATTGCAATGCCTTTGGCAGGTCGTCTGGCGCATCGATTTGGTTGTCGTCCTGTGATTGCCACAATCCTGGCTGCATTCGTATTTATTCTGCCTGCACTGGCTTTAAGCCCATCGAAAGCAGTGCTTGCTGGTGCTTTATTTGCCTTTGGTTCAAGTGCAGGTGCCTTAGGGGTGTCTGTTAATCTGCAAGCAATTAAACTGGAAAGCCAGCAACGTAAAAGCATGATGTCTTTATTTCATGGCATCTGTAGCTTAGGCGGTTTGGCCGGTGTATTGGGTATGACCAGCATGTTAGGTTTAGGTCTTGCCGTTCCGTTCAGTGTACTTGTCATTAGTCTGAGTATTGTTCTGGTCATGATCCTGGCTGTTCCATTCTGTTTAAAAGCAGAAGCACCGGCCGCAACTACAGAAACAGAAGGGGCTAATAAAGCTGAAGAAGCCAAACATCGTCCGAGCTTTGCCATTTTATGCATGGGCCTGATCTGTTTTATTGCCTTCTTGTCTGAAGGTGCGGCCATGGACTGGAGTGGGATTTACCTGAACACAGAATTTAAGGTGCCAGCTTCGCAAGCCGGTTTGGCTTATAGCTCTTTTGCTGCCCTGATGGTTGCAGGCCGCCTAAGTGGTCACCTGATTATCCGTTTTCTGGGCGAAAAGAAGACCATCCTGTACAGCGCAGCCTTGGCCGGTTTAGGTCTGCTGACTGTAGTATTCGCGCCAGTCTGGTATGTAGCATTAATCGGTTATGCAATTTTAGGTCTTGGCAGTGCCAATATCGTTCCGTTGATGTTCTCTCGTGCAGGGCGCCAACCGAACTTGCCTAAACATATTGCGCTGTCTTATGTGTCTATTTTTGCCTATACCGGCTCATTGCTTGGACCTGCTTTGGTCGGCTTTGGCAGTGAAGTGGTGGGACTGGGTCAGGTATTCTTTGTGATTGCGCTGGGCCTGATTGGAATCACGGTACTTAACCAGATGAGTTCTAGCACACAAACAGCGACAGCAGCCAAAACACAAACACCAGCATAATGCTGGTGTTTTTTTTCGTGCTTTAATTAATGCTGCAAAATAAGCTCATGTGAGGCTTGATTATTCAGTGGCCGGTAAATGTACTGGCTACCTATATGTTTAAGATCTTTTAAAATAGCATCACGCCAATAAATAATATCGTAGTCAGTTAAACCTTTATAAAGTGCCCGATAACGTGCAATACGTTCTGACTTCGGCATTTTAATTGCCAGTTTTAACGCTTTAATGACACTTTGATGATCATGAGGATCTACAATTAAAGCCTCCCGCATCTGCTCGGCAGCACCGGCATATTTGGATAGAATCAGAATACCTGGATCTGCAGGATCTTGCGCAGCAATATATTCCTTCGCTACCAGATTCATACCATCATACACTGAGTTTACCCAGCAAATTTCTGCCTTGCGATATAGGCGCATGAGGGCATGATGACCTAAGGTTTCATAATAGGTATCAAAGACTGGCGGACGGTTTGGACTGAAATCCTGATTTAGCTGTGCTACACCCTGGACAAAATCTTGGTAGAGTTTGGCATAGGTCGGAACTTCCAGCCGACAAGGGCAGGCAATCTGGAATTGACGCAGTTGCTCCAGTATTTCTGGAGATTCGGTAAAACATTTCCTTAAGGCATCCACCTTGGGTAAAAGCCCTTTGCTGTAATCAATCCGGTCAACCGAAATAATATGTTTGGCCTCTGGTGTCGCACTGAAATCAAACGGTAAATCAATTTCGGTTTGCTGTTGTGCCCGGCGCTGAATTGCCTCTGGATGTACACTGATCGGATAGGCTTTGACTTCAACCTGACGATGCCCGTTACGTAAAACCTGTGCACTATGGCTGGTTAAAGAGAGCGTGGTTTTCAGGAAGTCATAACAGTGTTTCTGATCTCGCTGGGTTTGCAGGCCTAACAAATCGTATTGTGCCAAATGCACCGCCAGTTGGGGAGCACAAGCCAAATCTTGCCATTTTTGATATTCAGGAAACGGGATATGCAAAAAGAAGCCAATGCGGTTGCGCATACCGAGCTGACGACAATAATGGGCAATACTCAGGAAATGATAATCCTGTACCCAGATCATATCGCCAGGCTGGGCAATTTTCTGTAACTGTCGGGCAAATTTTAAATTGACATCCTGATAGATCTGGTAGTCCTGATCTGTATAGTCGATATATTGATTCTGGTCATGCATCAATGGCCATAGGGCGCCATTGGCAAAGCCGCAATAATAACCCTGGTATTCTGCTTCTGAAAAACTACAGGTATGGTATTCCACCTGTTGATCTTTCAGGAGGTCAAATGTATTTTGCCTGTTCGTGGTTCTTTTGCCATTCCATCCCATCCAGATACCACCTATACCATTGAGGGCATCTTCGATGGCAACTGCTAAACCACCTGCCTGGGTAGCATTCGGGTTGGGCAGGGTTACGCGGTTGGATAATACGATAAGTCGGGACACGTATTTTCTCCTTTCACTTCTTGTTTTAACGCTTTTATTGATGTTAAAAGTTCATGTAAGAAAAAACCGACATCTGCTACATGATCTAAACGGGTTCTGGCGATACTTTCTCCGGGACCAACTTTGATTGACATACCTCCATAGTCATTAATCACCTGGAAACCAGCTTCATCGGTTAAATCATCCCCAATAAAAATGGGGTAAAATGGTTTTGCTTCTTGCTGTAACACATGCTGGATTGCAGCACCTTTGTTACAGCCTCGAGGCACCAGTTCATAGACACACTTGCCGCTTTTTAATTCAAAACTTGGATATTGCGTCAGATAGTGATCAATAATGGCGTTTGCCTGTGCTGCACATTCTGGATGTTCACGAAAATGCAGCGCCACTGAATAGGTTTTCAACTCAATACGAATTGGCTGCCATGCTTCAGCTTGATTGAGTATGCTTGTTTGCAACTGTTGCAATTCTTGAGTATTGATCTGCACCAGCTGCTGGCGATGGTCATGTTGTAAGAGTTCCAGGCCGTGTGATCCCGCAATATTCCAACGATGAGGAGAAATCAGGCGTTGCGCTTGTTCAATGGAACGGCCAGTGACCAGATAGAGCGGGGACTGTTTTTGAATCTGCTCGAGGACATGCAAGGTCGAGGAGGGAATAAAACTTTGTTCTGGGTCGGGATGAAACTCTGAAAGCGTTCCATCAATATCTAAAAATAAAATAAGAGATAAAGCATTTATTTTCGATTGCTTTTCTGATTTGGCTATCTCAGTAGAGATCTGATCTAGGACCGAATATGTAGTTTTCATTTTAGGTTGTAATAAATTACAGTCTCTTTGATGCATTAATATTTTTATAGCATGCTAGAGAGCGTTCTCTCTTATTCCCACAATGAATAATACATTTTGTCTATCTAAATTAACGTTGCAACATCTTGTAAAAACCTTTTAAGAATTGTGTCTAGCGGGTTTTAGCTCTTTTGATTGATTAATCATCATAAGATCAAGATATAAATCTATAAATTTTTGTAAAGTCGTTATAATCGCAAACAAGCGACATGATGAGGCTTTTTATTCAGGGCTAAGGAATATTTTTTGTATATTTAATCGCCTAAAAACAAAGAAATAAATAGAAGTGTATACGTTCATAGACCAAGGAGCACAGGCTCATAATGCTCAGTAACGAAGTTTCTAAATAGAGTTTTATGGATATGGTAACAACAATAAATATAGTGGCAGTTCAATTAGAAATCATGAACAGAACCATGTCGCTTCAATCGTCATCTGTATTTATAGTGTTTAACAGCAGGTAGTGAATAGCTTAAAAATGAACAATCATGTAATTATGATCTTAAAAAAGATCAACTCGAATAAGTAAGGTCGCTTAAAGCCAGATTCAATGAGTATTACCCGGTAATTCCGAAGGAGTTACTGATATTCATGTATTTATAGTATTGGCTTATTGAATATGGCGTTATTAAATTTCTTCATCATCTTGCCATTGCTGGCGTTTTTCATCGCGTAGGCGCTGTGGATCATTGATCCCTAATTGACCACGCTGGATTTCACGATCCTGTTTTTCTTGAGGATCAAGCTGCTCTTCAGTCAGTTCTTCGAGTTCCGCATCTTTTCTGTCATTTGGCTTAGTCATGGTCATTTACCTTGAGCGTCGTTTTCCGTGTTGTTGTTTATTGTATAAAATCAAGCCAAGTGCTCTGTTGCATTTATAGTTGCTTTATTTTTCTATCCTGTTGCGACAATAAAATGTTGGACTAATCATGACCCGGAACGAAAAGAATGCACTGAGAGCTGTCAAAATGTCTCAAGTACGAGGGGATGAAGGTATCAACTGAGCAACCTTTATACTGTCTGATAGGTGTCTTTCAGTTCACTATCTAACTTAAAGGTGAATTAAATTCACTTATGGTTGTTTTGGTGTTATTTTTAAATTAAGTTTATGATTTTTATTATTTATTTTTAAATTTTAAAAAAAGTAAAGCTTAACCTAATGTTGAGTCTTCATCTAACAAATAGAGTATATTTGCCGAATTTTCCAGAAATTAAACATAAACTTAATGACTCAAGTCACTCTTAAAAAGACATATGAACTGAATTATTTGCGTCAAATATAAACAAACATGAGTAAAACTCATTTTAATTAACTCTATAGAGATGAGGCTATGTTAAACTTTTGATCTGTTAAAGTTTGCTTTCTGGATAGACCTACATGCTTGAACTACGCCATTTAAAGACCCTGACTGCACTGAGAGAGCATGGTTCTCTGGTGGCCGCTGCGAGCGACTTATGCTTAACGCCGTCTGCCTTGTCACATCAGCTGAAAGAACTAGACCAATGGCTTGGGGTAGAAGTGGTCAATCGCCGTAGCCGTCCAGTGAGTTTTTCCAATGTGGGATTACGCTTATTAAAGCTGGCAGATGAAGTGTTACCTCAGATCCAGATTGCGCAAAGTGATATTGCCAGGATTGTACATGGACAGACCGGGCGTATCGTTTTCTCTTCAGAATGTCATAGTTGTTTTGACTGGTTGATGCCGCTGTTAAACCAGTACCGGACTCAATATCCGGATGTAGATCTGGACTTTGCTTCCGGTTTTGAAGCCAACCCGCATGAGTTATTGCAAACGGGTGAATTTGATTTGCTGATTACCGCTGATCCGATTGCCTTAAAAGGTATCGAATATTTCCCGATTTTTGAATATGAATCGCGCTTGGTGTTGTCCAATACCCATCCCTTGGTGCGAGCCAAAGATATTACCGTACAGGAACTGGCTGAAGAAACCCTAATTACCTATCCCGTCGATAAACATCGTTTGGACATCATGTCGCGCTTATTTATTCCCGCCAATATTTTGCCGAAGTCAATCCGGACAACTGACCTAACCCAGATGCTGATTCAACTGGTGGCCAGTGGCCGTGGGATTGGCGCTTTGCCAGACTGGGTGGTCCATGAATATGAACAAAAAGGCTGGGTTACCTCACGCCGTCTGGACTGTGTAGCAGCAGAAGGATTAAGACGTACTTTATATGCCGGCTTTAGAAGCGAAGAAAAACAGAAAGATTATTTTGAAGGATTTTTAAAACAGTTAGCACGCTTTTCGAAAAAGCGCCTGAATTATTATGATTGATTTAAGCTGCTTATCGATATCATCTGTACCCTTCAAAGTATAGATATCAAGCATGGTCATTGATAAGGTTTTGATTTTTTATTGATGAGAGCTTGGTATTTAAGTTGCAATATATGGGTATATATTACAGTTTTTTGAATACTTTCAAATACAGCACAGTGAAGGTGGGTCATTCATCACCGGGAAGAGGGAATAAATGGAATTAAAGCAGCTGAGGTATTTCATTACCATCATTGAGTCTGGAAGTCTGGGCAAAGCTGCACAAAAGCTAGATGTTGGTACATCGGCCTTAAGCCAGCAAATTGCCAAGCTGGAAGATGAACTTTGTACACGCCTGTTACGCCGTACCTCAACCGGGGTAACACCGACACCGGCGGGCCTGGCTTTTTTTAAACAGGCACAGCTGGTTATCCGGCATACTCAGTATGCGATTGAAGCCGCACATTCTTCCCGGCTGACCGGTCATGTGAGTGTGGGATTTTCACCGAGTATTGCATCGGTACTGGGTGTGCCTTTAATGAAACTGATGGCTGAGCGTTATCCTGATATTAAAATTCACCTGGTTGAAAGTCTATCTGGTAACTTGACGACTTTAGTGAATTCACGGCAGCTTGATATTGCCATTATTTTTACTCAGGATGTGGATCCGCAATGGACGGTGCAGCCTTTGCTCAAGGAGCAAATGTTCCTGATGGCACAGGCAAGTCTCTTGGAGAAACATGGCTTTGCAGACTGTATTACCCACGGTCAGATTGAGTTTGAAAAAATCCATGCACTTCCTCTAGCGTTACCGAGTCAACGTCATGGCCTACGTAAGTTTCTGGAACAAAAAGTTGAGCTATTGACGGTTGATTATGAGATTGATGGTTTACATCTGCTGATGAATTGTGTCAGCCAGTTGCATATGGCGACTATCCAGCCGGGCAGTGCCTATTTTGAGAATTTACGTTCTCAGCTGTGTTTCCTGAAAATTGTTTCTCCAGAACTGGATCGGATCAATTACCTGATTAGTATTTCTGAAGAGGAACTGTCACCGGCCAGCCTGGCCACCAAAGTCGCGATTAAAGCCTGTATCAAAGCGCTGGTGAATAACGGGCAGTGGCCCAGTGCAGAGCTCTTAGACTTTTAGCCTATTTAGTTATAGTAAACACCTGTTTAAATACGCCTTGTTACGGTGTATTCCCATTTGGGCTTAAATTGAGCCAAATTCGAAAGGGAAGACATCGAATGCATGATGTAATTGTGATTGGCGGTGGGAATGCCGCTTTATGTGCAGCGTTGACAGCACGCGAGGCGGGTGCTTCTGTATTGCTCTTGGAGGCAGCCCCAAAAGAATGGCGAGGGGGTAATTCACAACACACCCGTAATTTACGTTGTATGCATGATGAACCACAAGATGTACTGGTAGATGCTTATCCTGAGGAGGAATACTGGCAGGACCTGTTGAAAGTGACAGCAGGTAAAACTAATGAACATCTGGCACGTCTAGTCATTCGTAGCACGGCAACCTGTCGTGACTGGATGCGTAAACATGGGGTGAATTTTCAGCCGCCTTTATCCGGTGCACTCCATGTCGCACGGACCAATGCCTTCTTTATGGGAGGAGGTAAAGCCCTCGTAAATGCCTATTTTAGAAGTGCACAAAATCTTGGCGTCAACATCCGCTACAACACCAAAATTAATGAACTGATTATTGAAGATGGCAAATTTATTGCGGCCATTGCAGGCGATGGTAGCCGTTTTGAAGGTGCTTCTTGCGTACTGGCAGCCGGTGGCTTTGAATCGAACCGTGAATGGCTCAAAGAAGCTTGGGGCCAAAATGAAAATGGGGAGTGGCCGGCAGACAACTTTATCATTCGGGGAACACGTTTCAATCAGGGCAATCTGCTGAAATTTATGATCGACCAGGGTGCAGACATTATAGGTGATCCATCACAATCACACTGTGTCGCTGTAGATGCACGTGCCCCTTTATACGATGGCGGTATTTGTACCCGGATCGACTGTGTGTCTTTAGGTGTCGTGGTCAATAAAAATGCTGAACGTTTTTATGATGAAGGTGAAGACTTTTGGCCCAAACGGTATGCTATTTGGGGCCGTCTGGTCGCTAAACAGCCCAATCAGATTGCCTACTCAATTATCGATTCAAAATCGGTAGGCCGTTTTATGCCGCCGGTGTTTGAAGGTACCAAAGCTCACAGCATTGAAGAATTGGCACAAAAACTGAATCTTGATGTAGCCGAACTGTCTAAAACCATCGCCGACTATAATCAGGCCTGTGTCAAAGGCGAGTTTAATCATACCGTTCTTGACAACTGTCATACCGAAAATTTAACCCCAGCCAAAACCCATTGGGCGGTCCCTTTGGATCAGCCACCATTTTATGCCTATGCGCTACGTCCCGGGATTACTTTTACCTATCTGGGTTTAAAAGTAGAAGACGATGCCGCCGTCCGTTTTAACAACAAGCCCAGTCCGAACCTATATGTGGCCGGAGAAATGATGGCCGGTAATGTACTCGGTCAAGGTTATACCGCTGGGGTAGGCATGTCGATTGGAACTACTTTTGGTCGTATTGCAGGTAAAAATGCTGCAAAAGCTGCATTTAAGCAGGGAGCTTTAACATGAATGCCAGTGTAAAAACCTTAATTCCTGTCGTACAGTTGACTGAGAATGAAGAACAGGTCAAACAGGCTCTACAGATTTGTAATGCGTGTCGTTACTGTGAAACCTTTTGTGCTGTTTTTCCGGCCATGACCAAACGTCTGGAATTCACCCAGGCCGATATTCACTACATGGCTAATCTTTGCCATAACTGTGGTGCCTGTCTACATGCCTGCCAATACGCGCCACCGCATGAATTTGGTGTCAATATTCCACAGGCAATGGCACAAGTACGTCTGGAAACCTATCAGGAATTTGCTGTACCTGCGTCCTTTGGTGCGATTTACAAGAAAACCGGGATTGCATTGGTGTCCAGCATGAGCGTATTTTTCTTTGTGCTCATGCTTGCTGGAGTATGGATCAATGGCACCGATTTATTTGGTCAATATCAAGGGAATTTCTATGCGATTTTCCCGCATAACTTCTTGGCCGTGCTGTTTGGTTCAGTCTTTATTCTTGCCTTCATCTTATTAGGTTTAGGGGTGGCAAAATTCTGGAAACAGACCTCAAAAATCATTCCAGAAGGCGTGGCGCAACCAGATATTCTGCAAGCCTCAAAAAATGTTCTCACCCTGAAATATTTAGATGGCGGGCATGGTAAAGGCTGTAATGAAGAAGATGATCGTTATACCCAGATTCGCCGTGTATTCCATCATTTTACCATGTATGGCTTTTTACTCTGCTTCCTGGCGACCAGCGTGGCGACTTTCTATCACTATTTCCTGGGTTTAGAAGCGCCGTATGGCTATACCAGCCTGCCTGTTATTTTAGGAACGCTGGGTGGTATTGGTTTGGTGATCGGTCCGATTGGCCTGCTATATCTCAATATCAAACGTCATCCATTACATGGTGATGTGAAACAGAAACCTATGGATCGTGGTTTTATCTTCTTGCTGTTGCTCATTAGCATCACTGGTCTGGCTTTACTGGCATTCCGTGATAGTTCAGCAATGGCTTTATTACTGATCGTACATTTGGCGACCGTGATGACTTTCTTCCTGACCATTCCTTTTGGTAAGTTTGCCCACGGTTTTTACCGTAGTGCGGCCCTGTTGAAGTTTGCAGTAGAAGAGCGGATTGCCAAGCATAAAGCCAAAACCAAGTAAACACCCAAACCACAACCGGACCATGGAGGTCGATGATGGCTATAGGTAAGAATTTTGAAATTTTAAATGGAACAACATGTTATAAGGAAATAGCAATGAAAAACTTAAAATTATTAGCAGTTGCGTGTGCCAGTGCCGCAATTGTTGGATGTGGTACAGGGAATGCCTCTAAAGCCCCTGGGCAGCCAAAGCGTGCAGAGTGTATTGCTCCAGCCAAACCCGGTGGCGGTTTTGACATGACTTGTAAGCTAATTCAATCTGGCTTCAAGCAAACCGAAGTACTGAAAGACCCAATGCGTGTGACCTATATGCCAGGTGGTGTAGGGGCCGTGGCTTATAACAAAATTGTTGGAAATGATCCTGCCAACAATAATGCTGTCATTGCCTTCTCGACGGGTTCTCTGTTGAACCTGGCACAAGGCAAATTCGGCAACTTTACTGAAAAAGATGTCAAATGGTTGTCCGGTGTTGCTGTTGATTATGGCCTAGTCGCCGTACATAAGGACTCACCGCTCAAAACGCTTGATGATCTGATGAAAGCTTTACACAAGAACCCTAAAGGCCTTAGCTTTGGCGGCGCAGGCAGCGTAGGTGGTCAGGACTGGATGCAAACCGCTATTCTGGCAAAAAAAGCTGGTGTCAATCCCGCCAATATGAGCTTTGTCGCACTGGAAGGCGGTGGTGAAGTTCTTACCGCATTATTAGGTCAACATATTCAGGTCGGTGTCGGTAATATCAGTGAAGTCGGATCACATCTGGAGGCCGGTAATATTCGCATCCTGGCGGTTTTTGCGGACAAACGCCTGGAGGGTAAATTCTCTCAGCTACCAACAGCGAAAGAACAAGGGTATGACCTGGAATGGCCTGTTATTCGTGGCTTCTATATGGGGCCAAAAGTCAGTGATGAAGCCTATAACTGGTGGAAAAATGCTTTCGACGAAATGATGGCCGACCAAAAGTTTGATGCAGTACGTGAAAATCAGGATTTACTCCCATTTGAATTGACCGGTGAACAACTGACTGCCTATGTCTATAAGCAGACTGAGGAAATGCGTCAGTTATCGGAAGAATATAAATTATCAAAATAATAAACAGACTGAGCTGAATGGTGTTTTTCAGCTCAGTTTTTGTTTTGAGGGTAAATGATGAAATCTGAACGTATGCTTACGGGCATCATTGCAGTCTGCGGATTATTTTTACTGATCTATGCCTGCAATTTTGAAGCTCCAATTTCCTATGATCCTGTGGGTCCCAAATCCTTTCCTATCTTATTAATGGGATTGATTACCGCCAGTGCAATCTATTTGACTGTACGTCCTGCCATGATGTTTGAACCGGTTGAACTTGGCTGGACCAAGCATTTACTTGGCAAGCTGGTGCTGTGCGCCTTGAGTTTGACTTTGTATGCAGTTTTCTTTGAGCTGATGGGCTTTATCGTTGCCACGCTACTCATGACCATTGCTGTGGGTAAACTTTTTAATGGCAAAACTATTCCGATCGTGATGACAGGCTTGGTGCTCAGCGTTTGCACCTATTATTTGTTTGATCGTGTGTTAGATGTGCCATTACCACTCGGATTCTTCGGTTAAGGATAACAACGATATGGACATATTAAATTTTCTAATGATGGGCTTTGAAGTTGCCTTACAGCCGCAGAACCTCCTCATTGCTTTTATCGGTGCATTTATTGGCACAGTTGTTGGTTTATTGCCGGGCTTAGGTCCCATCAATGGCGTGGCAATCTTGCTACCGTTTGCCTATGCACTAGGCTTACCGGTAGACAGTGCGTTAATTTTATTGGCTGCCGTTTACTTAGGCTGTGAATACGGTGGTCGTATTTCAGCAATTCTACTGAATGTACCGGGTGATGCCGGTGCGATTATGACCACGCTGGATGGTTATCCACTGGCGCGGCAGGGTAAGGCAGGTATAGCCTTATCATTGTCTTCGGTCAGTTCCTTTATTGGGAGTACGATTGCCTTTATCGGTATTGTGCTATTTGCTCCGATCTTGGCAAAATGGGCAGTGGCTTTCGGCCCGGCTGAATATTTTGCCCTGATGGTTTTTGCGATTGTTTGCTTAACCGGTTTGGTGAGCACGCAGCCGTTTAAAACTCTGATCATGGCACTGATGGGTCTGGGACTATCGACCGTAGGCATGGATGCCATTACTGGTGTATACCGTTTCACTTTTGACAGTGTGGGTTTAAGTGATGGAATTGCCTTTACCACTGTCGTCATCGGGCTGTTTAGTATCAGTGAAATTCTGTTGCTGCTGGAACGGACAACTGTAGGTAAAGTGGTATTAGAGCAGGGTAAGCGCTCACTATTTAACTTTAAGGAATTCCTCAGTTCTTTAGCAACGATTATTCGTGGATCATTGATTGGTTTCTTCTCTGGAATTCTTCCAGGAGCAGGTGCCAGCGTTGCTAGTGCGATGGCTTATACCACCGAACGTAAAATGGCACGTGATAACAGTAAATTTGGTAAAGGCGACTTACGTGGTCTTGCAGCACCAGAAAGTGCCAACAATGCGGCTGCCTGTGGTTCATTTGTTCCGATGCTGACGCTGGGTGTACCAGGTTCGGGTACAACAGCAGTCATGATGGGTGCTTTGACCATGTATAACATCACGCCAGGTCCGCAATTGTTTACCGAACAACCGATATTGGTATGGGCACTGATCGCTTCTCTAATGGTGGGTAATATTATTTTACTGGTCTTGAACCTGCCATTGGTGGGCTTCTTTGCTCGTATGCTCAGCATTCCAAGTTATATCCTGATTCCAATCATCGCGACAGTCAGTTTTGTTGGGGTATATGCGATTCATAGCACGATCTTCGACTTGTTGCTGTGTATGGGCTTAGGCATTGTCGGTTATGTGCTGAGAAAATTTGACTTCCCATTGGCACCTCTCATTCTTGGTTTTGTCCTGGGTGAGTTAATGGAGTCGAATCTACGTCGTGCGCTCTCTATTTCCCAAGGTGAACTGAGCATCTTGTGGAGCAGTAACATCAGCATGGGACTTTGGGTCATGTCAGCATTGTTACTGATTCTGCCAGTGGTGCGTAAATACTTGTTCATCAAAAAACATCAAGCTTAATGAGACAGTCACAACGGTCAGCGGTGCTGGCCTTTGTGACCTGGAATTATGAAAACTATAATATCTAATGCCAAAGGATTGGCAATTGCTCTCATCGGAGCAATCCTTGCAAATTATCTTTCGATTCCCTTGCCATGGTTATTAGGGCCATTACTGGCTGCCTTGCTGCTGGGTAGCGTTGGACAACCTTTGGCTTGCCATCCCTGCTGGCGCAAGGCAGGACAGATCATTATCGGCATGGCGCTCGGGCTGTATTTTACACCGGCCTTGGTACAGGCGATTACTGCATATTGGGGTTTTATTCTAATCGGCATTCTGTGGTCGCTGGTACTGGGTTCCATGTTGGCTGTTTTACAATATCGGATCAATGGGCTGGACTGGGCCACCGCATGGTTTTCTTCAGCGATTGGCAGTGCCAGTGAAATGGTCAATATTGCCGAGCAGCACCATGCGCAGGTTGATAAAGTCGTCGCCGAACATAGTTTAAGAATCGTGGTACTGGTGATACTGGTTCCTATTTTTATGGAATTTTATTTTCAAGTCGAATGGTCTGGCTTGCTCTTGCAGGATACTGAGCGTTATGGATTTATCTCAGTCCTGCTACTTTTTATCTTGGCCTTATTTGCAGGTAAAATCTTCCAGTTTTTTAACCTTCTCAATGCCTGGATTTTAGGCCCGCTCACGATCATCGGGCTTTTGTCCTTTTTAGGCATTTTACAATTCCGGTTTCCAGAGTGGTTCATCGCCTCGGGACAACTCTGTATCGGCTGGTCTTTAGGCAGCAAATTTCCATTTAGTTTTTTAAAGCAGAATAAAAAATTTATCGGACTGACTTTTATATTCAACCTTCTGGCCTTGGTGGTATCGATCCTATTTGCCTTATTACTGCTCAGCTTCAGTCATGTCGATGCGCAGCTTCTGATTTTGGGCTTATCTCCTGGTGGTATTGCCGAAATGTCTCTCATGGCCAAAGCCTTAGGACTTGCTGTGCCGATTGTGGTGGCCTTTCAACTTTCACGGCTGATTTTTGTGATTTTAACCACACGATTTTTTTATCAACGCAGTCTGCATTTTTTTAAATCTAGAAATGACCAACCTTAAAGGCCAAGCAATAGAAATGAGGGAAGATAATATTTAGATCATTGGAAATGGATGCACAACATAGTTGATTAAAAACAAGGAAATGAATGATGAGATTAAATTTCAAATATATTACTTTACTCACAGCAATGACCTCTGTGACCACATCGATCCATGCTAATGAACGCAGTGAAATTGAACAGTTACGTGCTGAAATTGCTGAATTGAAACAAATGCTTCAGGCACCAGCGCCAGTGGTGACACTTGCGCCCACCATACCGGCTGCACCTGTAAAAACTAAAGTATCAATAGCACTACAATGGCAAACAAAGTCTGATACTGAAATGAATTTATATGGTTTTATTCGTGGCGATGTCGCTTATCAATTTGAAGGTGCAAAAGGCATATTTAACAGCATCCATAATGTGGCTTTAGAGGGAGATACCGGTAAAAAAAGCACAGAAGACCGTCTGGATACGACTTTAACCACTACACGGATTGGACTGGATTTTAGTACACCATTGGCCGATCAGGCATTGAAAGGGAAAATCGAAGTCGATTTTCGCGGTGGAGACAGTAAGGACACGGTTCGTCTGCGTCATGTCTATTTAAGTTATGATCGCTGGTTGATTGGCCAGACAACCTCTAGTTTTCTGTCAACAGAAACTGCGCCTGAGATGCTGGACTTTAACACTGCCTTAGGTGGCGGTACGACCCGTAATCCGATGCTACGTTATGCTCAACCGATTAATGCTTCTACGATGTACTTCTTAAGCTTAGAAAAAGGCAACGATGAAAACCGTTTCCCCTTACTGGCAGGAAAACTGAAATATGACTTTGCTGAAAATAAAGGTTTAATGACGGCACGTGGTTTAGTACAGGAGGTGCGCCTAAGAAATGTGGATGATGAAACAGAGTGGGGATGGGGTGCAGCACTGGGTTTGCGCTATAAACTCACACCCAATTTAATATTAAATGCCAACTATTCTCACGTATCCGGGGATAATAAAATACTGTTAGCCACCTCAGACAACAAACGTTATATTCAAGATAAACAGGATATTGAACTGATTGATTTTGATGCCTTCCAGGTGGGTACTATGTACCAGTTTAATGCGAAGCTAAGAAGTACTTTAGGCTATGGCATGCTGGTCTATCAGGATCAAGATCATGTGACGAAGGATGCTAACAAGAAGTTGCAGCAAGGCTGGATCAATATGATGTACCAACCTCATAAACCGCTGACCTTTGGCTTAGAATATGTCTATGGTGAACGTAATACGGTAAATGATCGTGAAGGTAAAGACAGCCGTTTGGCAATGATGGCGAAATATGATTTTTAATTGATATGAAATTGAGGAACAGATCAGATGCTGTTCTTCAATTGAGATAATCATCCAGATCAGCGCTCAACTTCATCTTATATCAACCATATTTCAGACACTTCCCATAAAATGAGCCAAATAGTTGAATTAAAAAGCTCAGAATATGAGCCGAATAAATGTTATAATTGGCTCATGGAGGGAGTGGCTTATGAAAAAATGGGTGTGGCAAAAAGACAATTGGACTCAATTCAAATGGGATGAAACACGGGTCACGGCGAAACTTCGCTTAATCCACAAGAAGATTGGTCAATTAGTGGGTGAGAGCAAAGCATCACCAGATGCTGATGCATTACCATTAGACACCTTGCTAACCAACTTAGTCGCATCCTCTTTGATCGAAGATGAGAAACTCAATGTTCGCTCACTCAAATCCTCGTTAGCTCGGCGTTTAGGCGTAACAGAAGAAAATCCTGCACCGGTTCAGGATAAAACTGAAGGCTTAGCCAACATCATGATTGATGCGGTGAGCAATCATCATGCACCTTTAACGATGCAGCGATTATTGCAATGGCACACCTGGCTTTTTCAAAGCGTAGATCGCTTCGATTATGCTGCTCAAAAAATAGCAGTAGGAGAGATCCGTGATAATAAGGCTCCGATGCAGGTGGTTGGAGGCTCAACGTATGGCACGACAGTCAAGGTGTACTTTGAAGCACCTGAGGGTGGGGAGCATCTGAAAGGACTGATGGATGAGTTTTTAGCATGGTTTAATCATTCTAAAGATGACGAGATGCTCGATCCGTTATTAAGAGCTGCTTTAGCGCATTTCTGGTTCATAACTTTGCATCCATTTGAGGATGGTAATGGTCG
Source organism: uncultured Acinetobacter sp. (assembly GCA_947627655.1). Lineage (GTDB taxonomy): Bacteria > Pseudomonadota > Gammaproteobacteria > Pseudomonadales > Moraxellaceae > Acinetobacter. The sequence goes on from CANQWW010000008.1 coordinate 33,062, forward strand.
TATCACTCGCGTTATCACAGACTTGGCGTTAGCCCAAATGGATCATCAGAGTATTCGCTTATACGCTATGTCCGTAGCAATCCATGAAAATCGTGATAGCTATTATGACATTCTGGAGAAGTGCCAGAATAACACCTATGCTATTGATGAGTGGTTGGTCTGGTTCTTAAATACTTTAGAGAAAAGTATTGATAGATCCTTATTGCGTCTGGATCGAACTGTGACAAAAGCGAAATTCTGGAGTTCTTATTCGCATATCGAGTTTAATGAAGCTCAAAATAAAGTCTTAAATCGCTTACTGAATGGAGAGAACAATGATTTTCCCCAAGGTATCAGTGCGGCTAAATATCAAAAAGTCGCGGGAGTAAGTAAAGCCACAGCAACACGTCATTTGGCAGAACTCTTGAAGTTTGATGTATTGCATAAACTTGAAGGTGGTGGACGCAATACGCGTTACGTACTAAAAATTGATAAAGAAAAGTTTGCTTAAAATATTTAAGTTTAATTCATATTAAACTTCTAAAAATTGAAAATACTCAGCAACAGTCTTAAATATTCTATCTATTTAACATAAAATGAAGTTATGCGACTTCAGAATGACCTGGTTAGATTAATAAATATTTATGAGTATAGATATGGTTGCACGTGCAGCAAAAATGCATATAGCATTGCTTGAAGAAGGACATTCTCCGAGTTCAATAAAATATATTTTAGATCATAATATTCATATTATTAAGCAATTAGATAGTCATCTTTTAACAGGTCTTCATGCGATATATAGTGGTCGAACTTCTGTAAGAACTGGTGCTGTAGATCGATCTTTATATAATTTAGGTCTACTAAAACAAGCGCAAACACCTGCTTATGCTGGGGCTGAAGTTATGTCTAATTTATCATTCGAATCATCTGCTGAAGGTTTAAGCTTTTATAAAAAAATTGTATGTGGGGAATAAAAAAAGAGTCCACGTCTTCTAATGGTTGACTCTAGTCTCAAATTTGGAACTAATAGGGTGATTGTACCTTGTTAGTTACATATAATTACAAATCATAAAAAACTAGAATTTCAGCTTTAATGTATTAGTATTTATAATTTATTAAAGTTTATAGATAAATAATTATAATTTAAGTTTTTATCTATAATCTTATATCGATAGGTTGTATGTTTAGTTAATTTTATCACGCACTTCTTCTCGATACTTCATAACTTCATCATTTATGTTAAATAAACAATAAATTTAATTACTTACAGCATTAAAATTATAACTTATTTAGTTCATGAACCTAGCTATGAATACATATTTTCCTACTAAAAAAGGTCTTAAGAATAGACTAAATTTGCCTAGGAGAGTGGTTGCAGTCCACCACTAAATAAAATGCTGAGGCTAGGGTTTTGATAGCTACGATTTTTGTTTAGCTTTTTGGCGTAAGACATACAAATATAAGCTTTCTACTTTTTCACGTGCCCATGGAGTGGTACGCAAGAATCGCAATGATGATTTAATACTTGGATCTATGCAAAAACATCTAATTTCAATTTTAGAACTTAAGCCTTCAAAGCCGCCGTAGTAATCTAATAATTCATCTAAAATGTCAGCAAGTTTTTTGCCGTGTAAAGGGTCATTGGAGGCGTTCATAATAGATCAATCATATTTTGGGAGGTCTTTATTATAACCTGAGTTAGTTTGAAAATGAGAGAGTTAGAATTTAAACGTAATTAACATAGAAAATTACAGCTTATTTTCTAGTTCAATTTTTTCCTTAAATTCTCAGATGAAGTGCAACAGAGATTAATTTAGGTCGTCATTGCAGTACATTGCAACTAACATGTGAGTAGGCAACTTACATAATATTCTACTTAACATAAAATGAAGTTATGCGACTTCAGAATGACTTGAAGAGAAAAAATGGCTGATAATAAAATTAAAGTTGCAT
>CANQWW010000009.1 GCA_947627655.1 uncultured Acinetobacter sp.
GGTGAGGAGCATTGCTCCGCAAGATGCCTTCCTTGCGAAGCTTCGCTTCTCATTTGGGCGAAACCAAAGTAACAAATAACATTGTAAGCATTTGATTTAAAAAGTTAAGACTCCGTAGTGGACGACTAAAAAGTTAAAGAGTCTATTTGTAAACTCCTTAACTGACTAGTATTAGTCTGAGACAGGGTTTATTTTCTTCTTAGTAGGTTATTTAAAAAATATTTTTTAGGTTTCATTCTTTATTTTTCATGCACATCTGCGCATTAGACACAGCCTGCAACACTTTTTAATACGATTGGCTTAGACATTGATCTGCAAATACGGCATATTGAATTTAACAACTATTATCACTTAATAATTCAATTAAATAAGAGACCATACCAATGGATACTTTAGGAACAGAAGCGATTCGTGCCTTTTTTACCGTGCAATGTTGTTGGTTCAATAATGAAGAAATTTATCTAGAAAAAGGTTGTCTACATTGCGGCTCTGCGGCGACTTATCTGATCTATTATACCAACAGTCATATCCAACGCCATTTGCTCAAATTCATCGATAAATATTATTGTCATCTGGTACAGCGTCAGGATCTCAGAGACTTAAACCATTTTTCGCAGGAATATGAGACTTTTCTCGAAATACTAGAATCAGAAGTGAATTTCTATGCCCGCCAGCATCACGATATTCCACGTGAGCGCTGCTTTGAGGAGGTCGAATCGATCTTCGAACACCCGTATGCCGTAGCCTGTTAAATGACCGCTTGACCGCAGAGAGAATAAAAGAGTGTCAGAAATATAAAAAATTCACTTTTCTGTGCATTTTTTTGACGCTTCTCCGACACAAATTGACGCTTAAAATACTTTAGTTTGCACTTGAACATTTTTCATCCGGTATCATATAAAGGTTTTCGATGAATTTTCTAGGATCATTGCATGAGCCAAAGTCACATCCGTATTCGAGGTGCACGTACCCATAACCTAAAAAATGTGAACCTCGATATTCCACGCGACAAGTTTGTGGTGATTACGGGACTTTCAGGTTCAGGTAAATCTTCACTTGCTTTCGATACCTTATATGCCGAAGGTCAGCGCCGCTATGTCGAATCTCTATCCGCCTATGCGCGCCAGTTCCTGTCCCAGATGGAAAAACCGGAAGTCGACTCGATTGAAGGTTTGAGTCCGGCGATTGCGATCGAGCAGAAGTCGACCAGTCATAACCCGCGTTCAACCGTGGGGACTATTACTGAAATTTATGACTATTTACGTCTGCTTTATGCCCGCGTTGGTACACCTTATTGTCCTGAACATGATCTGCCGATGGTGGCACAGACCGTCACCGAAATGGTCGATGCAGTGAAAGGCCTGGAAGAAGGCACCGCATTAATGCTGTTGGCTCCGGTTGTACGTGAGCGTAAGGGTGAATATACCGCGCTGTTTGAGCAGTTACAGAGTCAGGGCTTTGTCCGTGCCCGGGTAGATGGCGAGATTATGGAAATTGATCCGCCACCTGAACTGGATAAGAAGAAAAAGCATACCATTGAAGTGGTCGTCGATCGCTTTAAAGTCCGTGATGATCTGGGCAACCGTATTGCAGAAAGCTTTGAGACTGCACTGCGCCTCGGTGGGGATATTGCCATTGTGTCGCGCATGAAAAGCGAACGACCAGACCGCGTGTTCTCAGCAAAACATTCTTGCCCGGAATGTGACCGTGCAGTGGCTGAGCTGGAACCGCGTTTATTTTCATTTAACAATCCCTTTGGCGCCTGTCCGGTCTGTGATGGCTTGGGCACCCGCAGCCATTTCAGTGCCGAGAAGCTGATTCCCAATCCGGAACTGAGTCTAAGTCAGGGTGCGATTCGTGGCTGGGATCGTCAGCGTCCGTATTATTACAGCATGCTGGAAAAAGTCGCGCACCATTTCAGCTATGCACTGGATACCCCCTGGAATGAGCTGGAAGCAGAGGTTAAAAAGAAATTTCTGTATGGCACCGGTCGGGAAAAAATTGACCTGAGCTATGTCGATGAACGTGGTCGCCGCCACAACCGAGTGATTGCCTTTGAAGGTGTACTCCCGCATCTGGAACGTCGTTACCGTGAAACTGAAAGTAACTATGTGCGTGATGATCTAGCGCAGTATCTGTCGAATGCCGCTTGTGATGCTTGTGGTGGTTCACGGCTGAATGAAATTTCGCGTCATGTGAAAATTCTGGATAAGACCATTGCTGAAATCACCAAAATGTCGATTGGCGATGCCGAAAGTTATTATCAAGGCCTGAATCTGGAAGGGGCTCGTGGTGAAATCGCTGACAAGATTTTTAAGGAAATCCGTGAGCGCCTGCACTTTCTGGTCTCTGTTGGCCTGAATTATCTCAGCCTGTCACGTTCTGCGGAAACCCTCTCCGGCGGTGAAGCACAGCGTATTCGTCTGGCCTCACAGATCGGTGCCGGTCTGATGGGTGTCATGTACGTGCTGGATGAACCATCGATTGGTTTGCACCAACGTGATAATGACCGTCTGTTACAGACTTTGGTACGCCTGCGTGACTTGGGCAACACGGTTCTGGTGGTGGAACATGATGAAGATGCAATCCGTGCAGCGGATCATATTATTGATATCGGCCCCGGTGCGGGCGTGCATGGCGGGCATGTGATTGCGGAAGGCACTTATGATGAAATTCTGACCAACCCAGACTCGCTGACCGGAAAATATTTATCTGGCAAATTAAAAATTGAAGTCCCGAAACAGCGTACCCAACCACCGAAACCGGAAGAGCAGATCAAACTGATGGGTGCCGCTGGGCATAACCTAAAAAATGTCGACCTGAGCATTCCACTGGGCATCATGACCTGCGTGACCGGTGTATCGGGTTCAGGTAAATCTACTCTGATTAACCGGACCTTGTTGCCGCTGGCAGCGACACAGCTGAATGGTGCCACCACCCTGACGGCAGAGAAATTCGACTCGATAGATGGCCTGCAGTTCCTGGATAAAGTGGTCGATATTGACCAGAGTCCGATTGGGCGTACGCCACGTTCCAATCCAGCGACCTATACCGGTCTGTTTACTCCAATTCGTGAACTGTTCTCTCAAACGCAGGAAGCCAAGGCACGTGGTTATATGGCCGGGCGTTTCTCCTTTAACGTGAAAGGTGGGCGCTGTGAAGCCTGTGAAGGGGATGGCATGATCAAGGTCGCCATGCACTTCCTGCCGGACATGTATGTGCCATGTGATGCCTGCCATGGCAAGCGCTATAACCGTGAAACCTTGGAAGTCAACTACAAGGGCAAGAACATTTCTGATGTATTGCAAATGACGGTTGAAGATGCCATGCATTTCTTCGATGCGATTCCGGTAATTCACCGACGTCTGGAAACCCTGCATCAGGTAGGTCTGGGGTATATTCGCCTTGGTCAGTCAGCAACCACCCTATCTGGTGGTGAGGCACAGCGTGTCAAACTGGCCCGTGAGCTGGCGAAGCGTGATACCGGTCAAACCTTGTATATTCTAGATGAACCGACTACGGGTCTACATTTCCATGATATTGCCAAGCTGCTGGATATCCTGCATCAGTTACGTGATAAGGGAAATACCATTGTAGAGATTGAGCATAATCTGGATGTGATTAAGACCGCAGACTGGCTGGTGGACTTAGGTCCGGAAGGTGGTGCTGGTGGCGGAATGATTATTGCTGAAGGTACACCGGAACAGGTGGCTAAATCTAAGGTTTCGCATACAGCGAAATTCTTAAAACCACTGTTAAAATAAGATGAAAGGGCTCGTAAGAGCCTTTTTATCTTGCTGTTTTACCGATGAAAGTACATATAATTTCTGTTACTCCTCATCATCACCAAACAAAGTTACTGCTAAACTGCTTGGAGATATCAAATAAAAGAGCACTGTGACATGCTTGATCTCCAGTCTAAGCTGCCCGATCTGGGTGTAACCATTTTTAGTACCATGTCTGCCCTGGCCCAACAACTCGGGGCACTGAATCTTTCCCAAGGTTTCCCGGACTTTCCTACACCGCCTGAACTAACTGACGCTCTAGGACGAGCAACTGCTTCTGGGTTTAACCAGTATGCACCGGGGGATGGCCTGCCGATGTTACGCTCACTGGTCGCTGATTTATATTTACAACGTGATCAGCTGTCACTCGATCCAGCTCAGGAAATTACCATTACACCGGGCGCGACCATTGCCATTTTCTGTGCCATTCAGGCGGTGGTCCGTGCAGGTGAAGAAGTCATTATTTTTGATCCCAGCTATGACAGCTATGCACCTACAGTACAGATGATTGGTGCCAAGCCAGTTCATATTGCCCTACAGCATCCGGATTTTTCTGTAGACTGGAACCAGGTCAAGGATGCGATTAATGACCGTACCCGGATGATTGTTGTCAATACGCCACATAATCCGACCGGGAGTGTCTGGTCCGAACAGGACTGGCAACAGCTGATTGAACTGATCCGGGATCGCAATATTGTGGTGCTCTCCGATGAAGTCTATGAACATCTGGTATTTGATGGAATCAAGCACCATTCAGCACTGTCCTTTACAGAATTACGTGAACGCAGTTTTGTCATTGGTTCTTTTGGCAAGACTTTTCATGTCACCGGTTGGAAAACCGGTTTCTGCGTGGCCGCCCCCACGCTCATGAAAATGTTCCGCCAAGTCTATCAGTTTGCTAGCTTCTGTGGCGTGACCCCCATACAAGTGGCACTGGCAGAATACATGCAGCAGCATCCTGAACATATCCAGCAGCTTTCCACTTTTTATCAGACCAAGCGCAATTTGTTTAATTCATCGATTCAGCAGTCACGCTTTCAGTGGCGTCCTTCTCAGGGAACTTATTTCCAGAATCTGGACTATAGCCAGATTCGCCCCGACCTGGATGATGTCAGCATGTGTCAATATCTGGCACATGAACATGGAATCGTTGCCATTCCGGTTTCTGTTTTTTATCAACAGCCTCCTGGGGATTTACGCCTCCTGCGTTTCTGCTTTGCTAAAAAAGAGCAAACCTTGCAACAAGCAGGTGAAATCCTTTCAAAAGTTTAAATTTTCTTTTTGAAGACTTACATAGAGTAGGCCTTAGTTACTTAAAAGCTAAGGCTTTTTTATTGAAAATTTCCGATAATTATTGGATCTTTATTCCAACAATAATCAATTACAGGATGTCCTATGGCTCAACAAGTATTGGTACAGCAGCAAAACTTATGGAAATCCTTTTTCATTTTTTTGCTGCCGCTGATTGTCACCAATATCTTGCAAAGTCTATCTGGTACGATTAACACGATTTATGTCGGACAGATGCTGGGTGTACATGCCATTGCTGCAGTTGCAGTTTTTTTCCCGATTCTGTTCTGTTTAATGGCTTTTGTCATTGGCTTGTCGGCAGGTTCGACCGTGTTAGTGGGACAGGCTTGGGGCGCTAAGAATCTGGAGAAAGTGCGTTGCGTAGTGGGTTCCACCCTATTTATGACTCTGATTGGCGGCAGTCTGATTGCACTATTGGGGGTGATTTTTGCAGAGAATATCCTGCTGCTTCTGGGAACCGATCCCGATGTGATGCATCTGTCCCTGCCTTATGTGCAATGGATGCTTGCGGGTAGCCCACTGATTTTTATTTATATTATCTATACTTCAATTCTACGTGGTGTAGGTGACAGCACGACGGCGTTGTTTGCCTCTGCCCTGACCATTGGCGTGGGGCTAATCGTGACGCCCGTTTTGATTGCTGGTTATTTCGGTTTCCCGAAAATGGGGATTATCTCGCCTGCCATTGCGACGATTCTCGGGAATATAGCGGTTCTGTTATTTCTCACCTTCTATTTAAATTATAAAGACCATCCCCTTAAACCAGATCTAGCCATGTTGAAACATATCCGTCATCATCCTGTTTTAAGTAAAATTATTCTACGCTTAGGGATTCCGACCGGGGTGCAGATGATCACCACTTCAGCTGCAGGTCTGGTGATTGTCGGTCTGGTCAACCGCTATGGGGCAGAAGCCACAGCAGCTTATGGTGCAGTGAATCAGGTACTGAACTATATCCAGTTCCCTGCGCTTTCCATCGCGATTGCTGCTTCAGTTTTCGCTGCACAAGCCATTGGTGCCGGTAAAAATGACTTGCTCAATAAAGTCACCCGAACTGCTTTGAGTATGAATATCCTGTTTACCGGCAGTCTGGTGGTGCTGGCTTACCTGTTCTCGAAATATCTGATGGCACTGTTCATTACCGATCCTCAGGTGGTGGTTCTCGGTCAACAATTGCTGTTTATCGTGCTCTGGTCGATCCTGTTCTTTGGTGCCAGTGCGATTTTCGCTTCAATTATGCGTGCCAGTGGCACAGTCACTGTACCGATGATTATCAATATTATTGCCATCATCGTGATTGAAGTACCTGCGGCTTATATGTTTAGCCAATGGTGGGGATTACAGGGCATTTGGTATGGTTATGCTCTCGCCTTTGTCTGTCTATGTATCATGCAGGGTCTGTATTACCAGTTCATCTGGAAGAGGAAAGCGATCAAGGCGCTGGTGTAACTTTCGTCCTGGCCTTTAATCGCTTGATTGAGCAAATAGCCAACTTAAGATAAGCACTGCATTTTTTCCACTGTTTGGTTTGGAACAAAGTCATCTTTTTACTGTCGATTTTTAAACACATAAAATTATTAAGAATTTTAAGATTTTGTTTTTATTAAAAATATTTATTGGCATATTAATTGATCTTATCTCTTTGACGAAAATACCAAAAGATAAGGAAACACACATGGCCAAGCGTCAAATTAAACTCGGTGCTTTTATTCCCGCAACCTCCCAGCATGCTGCTGGCTGGCGCCATCCTGAATCACGCCCGCAGGACCATCTGAATATTGATTACCTCATCGAACTGGCAAAAACGGCTGAGAAAGGCTTATTCGATGCTTATTTTCTTGCAGATGGCTTATCTATCAGTTGGGGAAATGCCAAAGAAGGTCAACGTGGTTTGGGCGATAAACCAGTAGGTTTTGAGCCTGTTACGCTATTTGCTGCATTATCTGCAGTAACCAAAAATCTCGGCTTTATTGCGACAGCATCAACGACTTATGAAGATCCGTATCTACTGGCACGTAAATTTGCTTCATTGGATCATATTTCTAAAGGTCGTGCGGCATGGAATGTGGTCACTACAGCATCTCCAGATACCGCACGTAACTTTGGTCTGGAACAGCATCCGGATCCTAGAACCCGTTATGAACGTGCCAATGAGTTTATTGAAGTCACGCATAAACTTTGGGATTCCTGGGAAGATGATAGCTTCTTATATGACAAAGACAGTGGCCAGTTTTTTGATGCCAGTAAATTCCATGAGCCGAATCATCAAGGTAAATACTTTAAGGTTGAAGGTGCTTTAAATATCTCCCGTCCACCTCAAGGCTATCCAGTAATTGTTCAGGCGGGTCAATCTGAAGATGGTCGCGAACTCGCAGGTAAATATGCCGAAGTAATTTTCACCGCGCAGCAGAATCTGACGGATGCTCAAGAGTTTTACCGTGATGTGAAAAGCCGTCTTCTTAAATACGGCCGTCAACCTGATGATTTAAAAATCATGCCAGGGGTATCTATTTTCGTGGCGAAAACAGAACAGGAAGCGCAAGAAAAGTATGCCCTACTCAACAGCCTGATCCATCCGAAAGTAGGTTTAACCCTGTTATCGGGATTGTCAGGCGGCATCAACCTGGAGAAATATGATCTCGATGCACCTTTCCCAAAGCTTGAAGACACCGACATCAATTTCTCTAGCCGTCAGAAAATGATGATCGATATTGCTCGCAAGCATAACTTTACCATTCGTCAACTATATGAATATATTGCTTCTGCCCGTGGTCATTGGACCTTGATCGGGACACCTGAACAGGTCGTCGATCAATTACAGGAATGGTTTGAAAATGACGGTGCAGATGGCTTTAACATTTTGCCACCCACCACCCCAGCTGGCCTGAATGACTTTGTTGAATTTATTGTGCCGGAGCTGCAACGTCGTGGCCTGTTCCGTACCGCATATGAAGGCTCAATGCTACGTGAGAACTTAGGACTAAAACGTCCAGAAAACCAGTATGTGCTTGAGCGTAAAATCAATAAAGCTGCCTCTTAACTTTATTATATAAATGCCCTTCGGGGCATTTTTTTTATGTCCCTAATATTGCTGTTTACATCAATCTTGAATCCACAAAAAGGCCTGCAGATGCAGGCCTTTAGAGTTTGCATAATTACCAGGCAAACTGGTAATCCGAAAACTGTTTTGGTTGCTGTAGTAATACATCTTTGCTCGGATCACTGAAGTCCTGCAAGATATTGTTTTTAATATTGTGCAGACGGACATCTTCACGTTTACGCGGATGTGGTACTGGTACATCCACAATCCGCTTAATCCGACCCGGATGTGGCTGCATTACCACCACGCGATCACCCAAGAATACCGCTTCTTCTACATCATGCGTGACAATGATCATGGTGATTTTTTCTGTTTGCCAGATGCGCTGTAATTCGTCCTGCAAATTCTGACGGGTCAAGGCATCCAGGGCACCAAAAGGCTCATCCAGCAATAGAATGTGCGGGCGATTCACCAGACTACGGGCAATCGCCACACGCTGATTCATACCGCCCGACAGCTGTGAAGGATAGGCATTTTTAAAATTGGTCAGGTTGACCAATTCCAGATGTTCTTCAATCAGCCTGTCTTCTTCAGTACGGCTAAAATTGCTTTTATGCAATGCAATACGCACATTTTCACGGACACTCAGCCATGGAAACAGGCGATGGTCCTGAAACACAATGCCGCGATTGAGGCTGGTGCCAAAGGCCTTCTGACCATCCACCAGAATATTGCCCTGATATTGGTTTTCCAGTCCGACCAGTAGCCGAAGCAAGGTTGATTTACCGCAACCACTGCTACCGACAATACTGATGAACTCTCCCGGCTGAATGTCCAGATTGATATCTTCCAAGACCACCAGGTCCTCATTGTTTTGCGAGGGATAGCGCTTGCTGAGCTGCTGAATTGACACGGAACCGAAATCTTGTTGTGACATCGTTCACTCCTTGTTATTGATCTAACTCAGACTTAGACCTAGAGTTTTGCCAATGACACTTCTGTCGATTTAATTAAAACCACAACCTCTGAACCGATTTTTAAATCCAGATCCTGAACTGAACGCGTACTAATAATTGAAGTGAAGATCCCTGCCTTGGTTTCCACATTGACTTCTGAAACAACGCTGCCTGCTACGATTTCCTGAATAATGCCTTTAAACTGGTTACGTACATTGACTGATGTAATTGTCATTATATTTACTCTCTTGGTTATTGATGAGCATAATATAAAAGATTTTATAAGGCCTAGTTATCTCGATTTAATATTTGAATATCGTTGTTGCTTTTATCTTATTTTATGATTAATTTTCTATTTAATCCTATATATAGCATATAGATAATTAAAGCCCGAATTATTATTTATCAATTCGCAGTAATTAATAGATGATTGCCTATATTTTAATAATTTGAAATAAGAATTATGTCTATATTTACGCATCCCATCATTAGTCAGACACGACGACATGAGCGGGCGACCGCCACCGTCTTTGAAGACCCTTTATCTAAAGCCTTGTTGGAACGGATCAAACAGATTGCACCGAGTGATGCCAATGCACTGATCATTGGTGAAACAGGTACCGGCAAGGAACTGGTCGCACGGCAGATTCATGATTTGAGCCATCGAACTAAAGGACCTTTTATTGCGGTAAACTGCGGTGCCTTGACCGAATCCCTGGCAGAAAGTGAACTATTTGGCCATGAAAAAGGTGCCTTTACCGGAGCGATCAACCAGCGCATTGGCTGGTTTGAAGCCGCGCATAATGGCACGCTGTTCCTGGATGAAATCGGTGATTTATCCTTACCGATGCAGGTGAAATTACTGCGGATTTTGCAGGAAAGAGAAATCATTCGGGTCGGTTCTTTAAAGCCGATTCCGATTAATGTCCGTATCATTGCTGCGACCAATGTCGACTTGGAAAAAGCCGTCATTGAAGGTAAATTCCGGGAAGATTTATTCTATCGTTTGTATGTGGCATTGCTACGTATTCCACGTCTAGCGGACCGTCGCGAAGATATTTTGCCACTGGCGAAATACTTTGTAGAACGCTATCAAACCAATCCACATGAAACCCCTTTACGCCTCTCTGCACTGGCAGCGAAAAAGCTGATTCAGCACCGTTGGCCGGGTAATATTCGTGAACTGGAAAATACTATGCATCATGCGGTGCTGGTCAGCCAGAATGGTGTGATTGAGCCGGAAGATATCAGTTTCTCCAATCTGGTCACAGGCAATATCAAGTCTTCCGCTGTTCCGCACAGCCACTCACATACGGCAATTGATCTGAATGCAGGGATTCATAATCTTCAGGATGCCGAACAGCTATTACAGGCCACCTTTAAACAGCTCTTTGAAGCTTCACAGCAACTGCCAGGTCTGAATATCAATGAACTGATTGAGGAGCGTTTTATTCGCAGTGCCTATGAACACTGCCAGTACAATCAAGTGCATACAGCCAAACTCTTAGGCGTGACCCGTAATGTAATTCGGACCCGTTTATTAAAATACGCATTAATTTAAATATTATGTGAAATACGTTTTTTTAATGATAGTACCTTTATTTTAAAAGATTCACTGAGACATTAAAAAACCCGTTTTATTTAAAACGGGTTTTTTATTTGAATCTGATTATTCAACTGGATTTTTCTTCCATCTTGTAAAATATTTTTCAAAGCCGATTAAAATATAGTTAAAGGTTAATCCAACCAAAGTAATGACTAATATTCCGACAAACATTTGTGGAATTTCAAAACTGAACTGCGAGTAAATAATTAGATAACCCAGACCCGCCTTGGCACCAAACATTTCCACAGCGACCAGCGCCAGAATCGAAATCGCGCCAGCCAGACGAATGCCAACGAAAATCGTGGGCACAGAAGCAGGCAAGATCACTTTTCTAAATAATTGATGTGGTTTTAAGCCCATGGTACGCGCGGACTTGATCAGTAAAGGATCTACGGTTTGAACACCAGTAATCGTGTTCAAAAGAATTGGCCAGGTGCACGCATAAACCAACAGACTAATTTTTGACGCTTCACCAATGCCCAAAAATAGAATAAATAACGGCATTAACGCCAATGCAGTGGTATTACGGAACAGTTCCAGTAAAGGGTTTAAAGTTTCTGCAATCAGCTTATACCAGCCAATGATCAGGCCCAAAGGAATGGCAATGGCTAAAGCCAGGCCAAAACCGATAACTGAACGGCGGATACTGGCCAGAAAGTGCGTACCTAACTGCCCACTTTGATACAGCTGCCATGTGGTATCTAGTACAGTAGATAGAGGTGGTAGAAAGGCTGAACTGACGATTCCTAAACGTGGCAAGCTTTCCCACACGGCCAGAAAGAGCAAGATCGCGATACTGCGTTTAAAGATCGTATTAAGCAGAGTGAACTGTAAGCGAGGCTTGATATTGCTGTAGCCTTCACTATAGGCTAGGGTTTGTTTAGTTGTACTCATTTTTTATTCCTCAATTCTGTTAGGCATGTGCAAGCTGTTTGTCTTTTTCGAGTGCCTGCGCCTTAATGACTTCTTCACTGAGCTGTGACCAGATCTGATGGCGTAATTGGCCATACTCTGCAGTTGAGTGGATATCTTCGGCATTGCTTTTCAGGCTGGCTGGAATCTCAATGACGTCTTTAATACGACCTGGTCGTGAGGTCATAATTGCCACACGCTGGCTCAGGAAAATCGCTTCATCGATACTGTGGGTAATAAAGACAATGGTCTTTTTAGAGGACTGCCAGATCTTGATCAGCTCTTCCTGCAAGGTTTCGCGCGTTTGCGCATCGAGTGCCGCAAAAGGCTCATCCATCAATAGGATTTCCGGTTCATAAGCCAGACTACGGGCAATCGCCACACGTTGCTTCATCCCGCCAGAAAGCTCATTGGGGTAATGTTTTTCAAAGCCTGCCAAACCGACCAGTTTTAAATAGTATTCTGCTTTTTCACGACGGGTTTGCTTATCGACACCTTTCGCTTCCAATCCAAATTCAATATTTTCCAGAGCAGTCAGCCATGGATAGAGTGCATATTGCTGAAACACAATGCCGCGATCCAGACCTGGTTGAGTAATTTGTTTACCACTTAGCAAGATCTGTCCAGAAGATGGCTTGGTTAGACCCGCAATCAAATCCAGCAAGGTCGATTTACCACAACCGCTTGGACCCACAATAGAAACAAACTCACCTTGCTGGATATCCAGTGTGATATTTTCAACAGCCACAAATTCAGGTTTATAGTTTTTACTGTTGGGATGATTCTGTGCCGGAAACACTTTCCGCACATGATCTAAATTTAAAGCACTTATCATCATAATCTTCCTAATATTGTTAATTTTTTAAATTTGCGTATGGGTTAAATTCATTGCTGTATAGAGTGCTGACATTGAGCTGTTCCGGTTTCAGCTTCTGTTCGCTGACCAGTGCATCCACCCAAGGTTTAAAGTCTTCATCTTTTTGTACACCACCCACTTCTGCCACACCTGAACCTGTGTAAAAAGGAATCAGCACTTTGGTTTCATTACGTCGGCGTTTATCAATGATGCTTTCCATACGCGCAATAATTTGTTCTTTTGGTGTGTGATGTAGCCACTCTTGGGCACGTGCTACACCACTGACAAAGGTTTTGGCCAGTTCAGGATTCTGTTCAATAAAGTCACGACGCATTGCATAACTGCCCGCAGTAAATGGCCCATACAATTCAATGTCTTTCATGATTGGACGTACACCACCGGTTTTCAGTGCACGTTTTTCCAAAATGCCGGAAAATACTGCAATATCAATCTGACCATTACGCAGTGCCTGTTCAGTACTGACTGGTGGCAACACTATCAGTTCAACTTCACGGATTTCTTCTGGAGTCAGACCGTGACGGGCCAGATAGTCTTTGATGACAAATTCATAATGTGCACCAAAGGCATTCACCGAAATCTTTTTACCAATGAAGTCACGTGCGGTACGGATTGGACTGTTTTCCAATACATACAGCCCCATGTTCATTTCTTCATCACTGCCATAAGATGCCACCACAGGAACGACATCCAGACCGGCAGCAATTACTTTCACTACGGCGCCAAGTACGGCGGAGGCAAAGTCCACATCGCCTGCGACCAGGGTTAAGAGATCCTGCGGGCCACCTTGCACCGTACCGACATAGTCCAGTTTGACATCATTGAAGTAGCCCAGATCCTGTGCCAGTTCAGGTAAGGACACCAGTCCTGGATAGCTTTGATAGCGCAGCGTTGGAGAACTTTTGGCTGTGGTCTTTTCGACCTGAGACGTGCTACAGCCCATTGCGACACAACCACCCAGTAACACTGCAGCAAATGCTTTATGCCATGTTTTTAGAAATATTCTCATTGTTATTCCTCCTTAGGATGGTTGTTTCCAACGTAATAGACGTTTTTCAACTTTTGCCAGAATGGCATTCAAAATTACGCCGACCAGACCAATTAGCAGCATACCGAAAATGATCAGTTCGACATCAAAAGCCTGACGACCCTGAATCACGATATTGCCGAGACCATTGCCATAATTCGCCAGTAGAAATTCAGAACCGATGGTGGCTAGCCAGGCAAAGATTAAACCGAGCTGTAAGCCGACAAAAATCTGTGCTGAAGCGCCTGGCAGAATCAGCTTGCGGTAGGCATAGATTTTTGGAAATTCATAAACTTGAGCCACTTCACGGTATTTGTGCGAAATGCTGCTCCCCCCTTCAAAGGTATGCAGAGCGACCGGATAAAACACCGATAAACTAATAAACAGAATCTTGGCTACATGCCCTTCACCCAGAAAGGTGGAAATCAGCGGCAACCAGGCGAACAGTGAAATCTGGCGCAAGATATGAAAGCTTGGCGCAAACAGCCAGTTCGAAACTTTCGATATACCAATGGCGATACCAAACAGTACGCCTGCTGTTGCACCCAGGAAATAGCCACTAAAATTACGCAGCAGACTTTCGATCAGACCATTTAAAAACTCTGGCTGTTGCAATACAGCAATCGCCTTGAACAGTACTACCTGTGGTGCTGGAATCAGTTTTGGATTTAACCAGCCCAGTGCTGAAGCTAGCGCCCAGATCGCGATAAATATCGCAGGAATCAGCAAGGCTTTCAGAATTTTCCGCACTGTCTCAAGCAGGTTGTTATGCGGAATAGAAGTAGATTGACTCATGATTTATCCTCCTACTCGAGTGGCATAGAAACGGCTGATCTGTTCAATTTTGGCCAGCACCGTATCCAGTACAAAGCCCGTCAGACCAATTAAAATAATGGCCATAAAAATCAGGTCCATCTGCATCAACTGGCGGCCCCAAACCATCAGGAAGCCAATGCCTTCACTACTTGCCAGCAATTCGACAAAAACCAGAGCCAACCAGGCCTGCATGATGCCCTGACGCAGTCCACCAATCACACTTGGCAGTGCAGATGGCAAAATCACGTTTTTCAATTTTTGCAGATTGCTGTATTGATAAACTTCAGCCACTTCCAGCAAAGAGCGAGGAACCTGAGCAATGCCTTTATAAGTTGCAATCAGTACTGCCGGGAAAACCGCTAAGGAAATTGCAGCAATTTTCAGGGCTTCATCAATTCCTAAAAAAATCATCAACAACGGAATCCAGCCAACAATCGGGAACTGTGCAACTAAATTAATCGTTGGGAAAACATAGTCTCGACTACGGCGCATCAAGGCCAGCCACGTACCGAGTACAATGCCGACACTTGCGCCGAGCAGCACACTCCATAGAATCCGCTTGGCACTGATCTGAAAGTGGAATTGCAGTTCACCTTGTTGCCACAGTTCTATGGTGCTTTGCCAAACCAGTGCAGGTGGCGGCAGGATCTGTTCTGGCAACCATAGCTGGACCGTTGCGACATACCAGAGTCCAAGCAGCAATACCGGACACAGCAAACCACAAGCCAACTGCAAGGTTCCATTCAGGTTTCTTTTAATAAAAGCAAAGACATTCAGGTAGCTACGCCCCTGAACCGAATGTGCTGATACATTACTCAGGCTCATGATTGTTGTCCTTCTACCACGTGTTGCTCAGGTTTTTGTTGTAAAAATTGCTGAAATACCTGATCTTTGAATAACCATAGGATCAAGGCCAAAAATGCCAGACCTATAGGAAGAAATAAATTTTGCAAACCGATGCTGGCACCAAAAGCCGCGCCGAGAAAACCGCCCAATAAGCCACCGATCGGTCCGACCAGCGCTAAAATTGGGGAAACTTTTGCCATTTCAGTTTGTTCACCGACTTTGGCAAATGACATAAAATTGGCAATGTGCAGCATGCCGAGTCCCAGTCCCAACATTAACGAAGCGGGCCATAACCAGAAGCTGATACTGCTGAGTGCCAGCAGTAATAAACCACTGCCAATCAGGCTAAGACCGATCAGATAAAATTTGTAATAACCCAACCATTCCGCAAGACTGCCCATGCTGAACAGTGACCCTACAAAAACTAGTCCTTGGGTGGTCAGTAACATCACTGCGGTTGGTTCAGACAAGGCAAAGCGCTGGATGGCAATCACCACAATGAAAAAGCCAAAATAGTTATTGGCAATGCTGCTTAATAATTCCAGCAGACAGACCATGCGTAATGGAATATGGGTCTTGAGTAAATACAGCGGGGCAATTACATCTTTCCATTGAAAGCTGCCCTGCCCTTCAACTGAATGTTTATGCTGGAAGCACAACGGCGCGAAGATTAATGCACTGATAAATAAACTCGCGACCCAGTAAAAACTGACTGAATAACCAAAATGCTCAATCAGCAGCACGGTTAAAGCCGGCGCGATCAGGAAGAAGCCCATCATGTGCGAGCCACGGAACCAGCCAGCACGCGTAGGGCCTAACTGTCTTAACTTGCTCAAGAACACGGTATTAATCGAAACAAAACGCATCGGCAGAACAAAACTGACCAGCGCCGTGCAGATCATCAGATACCAGGCATTGGCATGTAAGGGAGTTAACCCGTACACGACCGCGCCCATCAGGCTTCCTAAGCTAAAGACCTTCAATGAACCCAGACGTTTGACCAGCACACCAATCGGTAAGGCCATGACCAGAATCCCGATACTCTGTGCAGCCGAGATCAGTCCCAGCTGCAGCTCAGTCGCATTCAGTTGCACGGCATACAGTGAAGTCAGTACTCGGGCAACTCCAACACCCAGTCCTGCAAAAATAGTCAGGCTAATAAAGCTGCCCATAAAGCGCAGACTCAGTGTAGATGCGGGTGAATCCATTGAAGTCATGATCCATTACCCAACTTATTTCGGCTGACCATTGGCATTGAATGCACGCCAGTAATTTTCTAAGCCTAGGTCTTTTAAAGCATGATTTAAGTATTTCGGCTCATACCAGGTCTTGGTATCCACATCACGACGGATCAGCTTGGCCTCTTTGGCAATTTTCAAAGCTTCATCAATTTGAGAACGGTGGAATTCATCCAGTAATGGGGTAGTACGGTCTTTCAGGTTCCAGCCATCCCAGGTTTTTTGATAATCGATCAATGGCGTACCACTTTGTGCCCAAAGTTTGTATTGAGCCAAACGGTTAGCTTCTTCCGAGCTCCATTTCGCCTGTTTAATCAGTGTCGTCACGACACGTTGGGTAATTTCTGGATATTGCTTTTCAAAGCTTTCCGTCACCCAGAAATGTGCAATCGGAGAAACTTTTGGATCTTTAATTTCAATCAAAGTTTTCGCTACGCCACGAGACACCAAGCTAAATGGTGAAGTAATCGTGGCATCAATATCACCTGTGGCTAAAGAGGTACGTGCTGAATACGTATCTTGAGAAATAGTACGAACATCACGTTCGGTTAGACCATATTTTTTCAGCACACGGTTATAAGTAATCTGGCCATTGGTTCCCTTAAATATTGAAAACTTTTTACCTTTCAGATCCGCCACACTCTTCACATTGGAATCAGCCGGTACCACCACATAGGTTGGACCAAAGCGACCTGTTGAAAATAACACTTTGGTTTTTAAGCCTGTTGAACGGCCAACCAATGACGGCAAATCACCATGTGCAGCAAAATCGACCTTGCCATTTGCTAAAGCTTCGTTAGTAGCAGGTCCTGCACCCGGGAAAAATAACCAGGTCACTTTAATGCCGTCTTTTTTAAATTCCTGTTCCAGTACCCCACGTGCATGCGCTGAAGCAACGAAACTGCCACCTACGCGAGGCTTACCGCCTTCACCAGCCGAAGATACAGAAATACGGATTTCCTTAGGGTTGGCTGCATGGAGTTGCAGACTTAAACCGAGGGCGGAGAGTGCTAAAAATGTTGCCGCAATTTTTTTAGAAAAAAGTTTCATCAAACTGTTCCTTAACTTTCAAAATTAAAATGTGTATTGGAATTGCGCCTGCAATTCGTTGGTATCTTTTTGGGTTGCTGTTTCCAGGTCATAGTTATAGTGATTCAGCTGTAGCTGAAATTTGGTGGTTTGAGCAAAGAACAGGTTTAGACCCAAAGAATGGATGTCATATTCACCAACGCGTCCGCTGGCTGTATCTACATAATCTTTCTGATTTTTATTCGGGTTATAGCTGTCATAACGGTAGTAACCCTGGATTGACTTCGGCCAGAAATCATCAAATTTGGCATTGGATTTGATACTGTTATAAAACTGATCACCGACGGTATAGAAAGCCGTGAAGGTATGCCCTTCAGCTTTAGCATTCTGAATAGATGCAGGTATAGAACCCACAGCAGCAACGGCATAATCGGTTTTGCCTTGCAGATATTCATAGGTCACACCAAACGGCGCATGGTTGTAGTAAATATCAAAGCCTAGACGGTCTTTCTGAGCTTTATCATCACCCGTGATTTTGGCTTCACCTTTGATATAAGAAGCACCAAATTTCAACTCACGTAACCAACTGGCATAATCCACTGGCAAGGTAAATGCCACACGACCGATATAATCTTTGCTGTTGTTATCATCGGTCTTGTTGCTACCATTCCCGTTAGTCACACCTAAAGCATATTCAAATAAAGGGGCACGGTAGTTCGAGCCATAATCGACATAGGGCTTCACATCACCACGCACAATAAAACCATTTTGACGGGTAAATAACCCTAGATACGTCGGTGCTGTTGCGGTAGTAATGGTTGGTCGTAAATCTTCAGGAGATTGCACATCCAGACCAAATGGCAGTAATTGCTGACCCAAAGTCAAATTCAGACGTGGAACTTCTGCCCCGCCATTGGTAGAAAAGACGTGATAACGCAGATAGGCATCGAGCAGGTTAAAGTTACTGTTATTGGTGCCGTCATTACGTTTTGAATAACCAAAAGACGCCTGATAATCCAGGTTTTTGCCTTCGTTATAGTCTTTAAATAAATTACCACGCACACCCAACAGTGCTGTACCGATATCAAAGGTCGACTTCGGCGTATTTGGTGAAGTATTGTTATCCTGCACATTGGCACGCAACTGCACTGTACCGTACAGCGTACAGCGTGGTATCACGGGCTGATTTTACTGTTTGACGTTCATACTGACGCGACTGGTCATATTTATAGTTCTCAAGTTCTGATTTTAAGCCTTCTATATCATCCGATGTTGCAGGTGTTGCTACAGCACTGAGTGCTTCATCATTTTCCAGATCTGTGTTCTCGACACCGCTATCTGTGGCTTGAGCCTGAAGGTCCTCACCTGTTTTGCTTTTCACTTCAACCTGGTTCAGACGTTGCTGTAACTGTGCAAACTGCTGTTTAAGTTGGGTCAATTCCTGCTGTAATTCTGCTTCATCTGCGAGACTGATCTGGCTAACCGCCGATAAAAGGATCCCCAGTGCAACTGCTGTTTTTTTCATAAAATCAAATCACTATTTCATTATTAACCGCCAAAGCTCCCCCAGCCCCATGCATTTCTGCATGGGACAAGATCTTTGGACGGGTTTTAAATTTATGCGGCGTTCTGTTTGTTTAACTTGGCTTCGACCTGAGTTCCTTTAAAGAAATCAGGGTTGTTGGCGGTATAGAAGTTATATGGATTGGTGAATACCAGTGCCTTAAAGTCTTCTGCGGTAATCGCACCTTCCTGCACCAGATCCCATGTTTCTGCCAATGGCTCTGTTAACTCTGGTACATCCCAATGACCAGAGTCAGATGAATACAGGGCATTGATTTTCTGGTTAAATGGATTACCTTTTGGATTCAAGGCACCAACAATGGTGCGGTCATCTGCTTCATTGCCGAAGTAGAAATTTGGTACCCAGCGATCCCAGATATCCTGTTTGCTTTGAATTTTTGCTAGAGCAAAGTCATTAATTTCTTCTGGTTTCTGCGCTTGGAAACGTCCCGTACCGGCTACACCAAATAAGCTTTCAATAATCTCTTGCTCATTCAGTTCACGACCTTGGTACAAGGTATGGCCATATTCACGATATAACTCAACCGCTAACTCATGATTCAGACGTTCCGGGTTGTATTGCTGTACATGCTCATTGCCACGTTTTTCAAAGCGGTCAACCAGATGTGTCAACACGTTTTGACCCCATGCTGCGCCTGCCTCGAGTAGCGCAATACGCAGTTGTGGAATACGCTCAGTCACGCCACCAAAGAACAAGGCTTTTGCCAATGCTTCAGAGGCATCTGCAAAGTGGTTGATATGGTTAAACATGTAGTTTGTTGGCGAATTACGTGCGACCCAACTTTGGCTACCAGAATGCGTTGACAGATTGATGCCCAGTTCCACACTCTTCCGCCAGAACGGGTCATAATCATATTCACTATCGATCCCAAAGAAATCCAACCAATACGCATAACGACGCAAATCGGTATCTTCAGGATAGCGATCTGCGATGGCTTTAATCGGACGGCGTACTGCACCTGGAATCAGTGCTGTTTTTAATCCCAGCTTTTGTGCAAACTCAAGTTCTTCAATACCCTCTTGTGGCGTATTCAATGGAATCGCTGCGACAGGGGTTAAACGGTCCGCATAAGGCTCATAAACATCGGCATGGAAATGGTTAATGGCACGGGTCAAAGACAAACGCAGGTCATCATTGGATGAGTTAATTGGGAACAAAGACAGGTTTGGATACAGCACCGCATAGTCTGTACCGAGTTCCTCCAAACGCTCATACAACAAACCTGGTAAGGCTACAGTTGCCAGGTCATAAGTATTTTCAGATGGCAACGCCCAGAATGGCGGACGGAACAGACGGCGATCTTTACGCTCTTGTGGCGTTGCGTTATACCACTCTGCTGCCAGCGCATTCAGGCCATTACTTTTCAGATGGCTACGGAATACATCGACCACACGTGAGCCGCCGTATTGTGCAATATAGTCCTCGAGTGCTGGGCTATACGCATTGGTATGAATATCAGTATCAATCACCGGGAAATCAAGCTGTGACCGAACCTGTGCAGCACGAGATTGGCGTGCTTTTAAATCTTTTAAAACTGTCATGGGGAGGACCTAGATTTTTATATTTTGTCCTTCCTATATGGCAACAAGTATGCCAATTATTTAAGTTAATGTTTTTGTTGATATTTATAAAAATATCCCGACAATTTATGTTGGTTTTTAACCGCTTTTAGTGTTGAAAATTCAACACTTGCTTATATCAATTCAGCTTTAATAACTATTTTATTTTCTATTTTTTAGATAAACAAAATTGGCTTTTAGCCTCTCATTTCTTAAATCTGAATATAAAAAAAGCCCGCATAAACGGGCTTTAATTTCATATCTTTTAAAGATTTAAGCCGACTTTTTCGACTTATTACCTAACTTGGTCGCGAAAGCTGTGACCTTCTGATAACCCGTTGGCATCAGACGCTGAATTAAATCAATCGCTTTAGCATCATTACCGATTAGCAGACGACGTTTATCTTTCTGTACCGCCTCCAGAATCTGACGAGCTGCTTCTTCTGGCGGGCAACGTAGCAGCTTGTTAAAATTCTGTGCTGATTTTTCTGGATGCATGCCCAGACTACGGATACTGTCATTCATTTTCGCGGCAATCGCGATATTGGTCCGGATCCCACCTGGATGTACACATAGCGCACTCACGCCACAGTTTTCCATATCCAGTTCCTGACGCAACGATTCGGTAAAACCTCGTACTGCAAATTTGGTAGCGTTATAACCGGATTGGGTTGGCTGCGCGGTCAGACCAAATAGGCTGGAAATATTAATAATATGACCATCACCAGTTTTCTTGATCAGCGGCAGGAATTCCTTGGTGCCATACACCACCCCCCAGAAGTTAATACCGACAATCCATTCCAGCTCATCATAACTTGCGCCTTCAACAGTTGAACCTAAAGCCACACCAGCATTATTAAAGATCATATTCACGCTGCCGTGTTCCTGTTCCACTTCCGTTGCCCAGGCACGCATTTCTTCAAGATTCGCGACATTGACCTTTTTGGTGGTGACACGCACATTGGAATCTTTTAACAGCTCAACCGTTTTCGCCAGGCCTTCTTCATTGACATCACTTAATGCCAGATGACAGCCCTGTTTCGCCAATAGCACTGCCAATTGCTGGCCAATACCAGAACCGGCACCAGTAATCGCAGCTACTTTATTATTAAAATTTTTCATAGGGTTCCCTTATCGATGAAACTGCCCGCCCGGACAGTATTTCTTGTTCTGTCGTGCTTCATGCAGCAATTCTCCTCAATATAGTTTTGACAATAATCATTGTCAATAATTCTGACTTGTCTATTCAGGCCAAGTTGAATTGATCATTGCGGACATAGGCCGAATGCAATTTTATTGTTAAGATGTTCAAAATATTGCTGTATATGAGCCGGTTCATCCCATGATTCATTCAGAAATGACTGAGACAAAACAACAAAAAACAGCCAGCAAGGAGCGTCAGTTTAAAGGCTTATCCATGGCTGAACGCCAGCAGCTACGCCGCGACAAGCTGATTGAAGCCGGGATTCAGGCCTATGGTACGCATGGCTTTTTTTCTGTCACCGTAAAAGATATCTGTAACCAAGCCAAGCTGACCGAGCGCTATTTTTATGAATCCTTTAAAAAGAGCGAGTATCTGTTTCAGACCATCTTTTTAAAACTGATTGATGAATTACAGCAGAATGTCATGCAGGCAATGATGCAAGCCTCCTCTGATCCGAAAAAAATGATTGAGGCTGGCCTGACTGCCCTGCTGACCACTTTACGCGATAATCCACGCATGGCCCGGATTATTTATATTGATGCCATGCTGGTGCAGGAGCTGCATAATCAGGCCACTATTCATGAAACCATGGGCCGTTTCGACCGCATGATTCAGGCCTTTGTCATGCTGATGATGCCGAACCTGAGCCGTTCCGAACAAGAAATTTCCCTGGTCTCCACCGGTCTGAATGGCTACGTTACCCAGATTGCCATTCGCTGGGTGATGAGCGGTTTTAAGCAATCGCTGGAAGAAGTACGCTCTGCTTGCAGTATCGTATTTCTGGCGCTGTTTGAATCTTTTGCCGAGAAAAAATAAGCGTGAATCGCTTATTCAAAGCAGTGGCGTTGGGTTAAGTTGACGCAGATTTAAACTAAATGTCATCTTGTTTAAAGGCGTTTTTTAGGGCTCTGCTGCTTAAATTGTCACAATTCTTTGCTAAATATCGGCAATATCCCCTTTCTGCAATGATACTGTCATAATTAATCTTTGTAATAAGCCTGTCATAAATAAAAACGGTCCACCGTTTACTTATAGGATACTGTGCTGTGAAAGATGACTATATTTTAATCGTCGATGATGAGCTTCCAATCCGGGAAATGATCCATACCTCGCTTGATATGGCAGGCTTTAACTGTTTGCAGGCAGAAGATGCCAAGCAGGCGCATCAAATGATTGTGGATCAGCGGCCAGCACTTGTCCTGCTCGACTGGATGATGCCTGGCGGTGTCAGTGGTGTTGACCTGTGCCGTCGCCTGAAGCGTGACGAAAGCCTATCAGAGATTCCAGTCATCATGCTAACTGCACGCGGTGAAGAAGACCACAAGGTGCAAGGCCTGGATGCCGGTGCTGATGACTATATGACCAAGCCTTTTTCAACCCGCGAATTAGTCTCGCGGATTAAAGCGGTCTTACGCCGTACCCATGGTCCAAGCAGTGAAAAAAATATCGATGCCAATGGCTTAGTGCTTGATCAAGTCAGCCAGCGGGTCAGTTTTGGTGATAATATTCTCGACATGGGTCCGACCGAATACCGTCTGCTGGCATTCTTTATGACCCACCCAGAACGTGCTTACACGCGTGCCCAGTTACTGGATCAGGTTTGGGGCGGCAATGTCTATATTGAAGACCGAACCATTGACGTGCATATCCGTCGCCTGCGTAAAGTGCTGGAACCCTATGCTGCAGACCGTTATGTCCAGACGGTTCGTGGCACTGGATACCGCTTCTCGACCCGCACCGATGTTGCACTTGGCTAAGTCTATTTAGGTAATTCCTGTTTTATGTATGAACCTTATCCCGTCCCCGAACTGGCCCGTGAACATAAGAAATTCCGTTATAGCAGTTTATGGGACTTCGCCAAACAGGATTTACGCCTTCTGGTCTTTTTTCTGCTGGTGGCCAGCCTGGTCGGACTTGGGATAGGCTATTTTTGGATTTGTATTGTCCTGGCATTTGTGGCTTTTTTTGCCACACAATTGCGCTCCCTGTATCTGGTCAATGAATGGATTTCCAATCGCCCCTATGATGTACCGCCGAATATTAACGGGATTTGGGGCGCCCTGCTGTTCAATGTTTATCGTGCCCAGCGTCAGGAACGCATTGTCCAAGCCGAAATGGTAGAGCTGATTGATCGTGCGCAGTCTTCGCTGGTCGCGCTAAAGGAAGCTGTGGTACTGCTGGATGATACCCAGCAGATTGAATGGTGGAATCCGGCCGCGGAAAACCTGCTCGGCATCAGTGCCGATGATCGTGGCCGTAATATTCTGACCTTACTGCGCCAACCAAGTTTTATTGAATATTATCATCATATTGACGAGTCACCAGATGGCCTGAAGATGAAGTCATCGATTATCGAAGATCATTATGTACAGGTCAAACTGACCCGTTTTGGCGGAGAAAATCGCCTGCTGGTGGCCTATGATGTGACCCGCATGCATAATCTGGAACAGATGCGTAAGGACTTTGTCGATAATATTTCCCATGAGCTACGTACGCCGTTAACTGTACTTAGCGGTTATATTGAAACCTTTACCGATCAGGAAGAGATTAACCCACGCTGGAAACGCGCCTTTGACCAGATGCAGTCTCAGACCCGCCGCATGAATGCGCTGGTCAATGACTTGCTACTGCTGTCACGTTTGGAAAATGACAAGAGTATCGCCAAGAACCAGATTATCGATATGCCAGATCTGATGAACCAGTTGTTTGATGATGCTCAGGCCTATAATGTTGACTATGGTCATACCCTGAATCTGGATATTGATAGCCACTGTGACCTGATCGGTTCCGATATCGAAATTGCCAGTGCCTTTAGCAACCTGATTACCAATGCCATTAAATATACCCCTAAAGGTGGCACGGTCACCATGGGCTGGCATGATGATGGCGAATCTGCCTATTTTGTGGTGCAAGATACCGGGATTGGTATTGATCCCAAACATTTACCACGCCTGACCGAACGTTTTTACCGGATAGACTCTGACCGCAGTCGTCGTACTGGTGGAACCGGTTTGGGACTGGCCATTGTCAAACACGTCCTGATGCAGCATCAGGCGCAAATGGTCATTGAATCCAAAGAAAATCAGGGTTCCATCTTTAAGGTAATTTTCCCGAAAGAGCGCCTTAGCTTCCCAGACTGATTGCAGCAGTAAGAAAGAAAAAGTGCCCTGTGGCACTTTTTTAGTTTGTCGACTAAGCCAACATTTCTTCTTTGGACATGGCCCGGAAATAGGCCGGTCGATGCGAAATCCGCTCCAGATAGGCTTCAATTTGCGGATAACGTTTGCCGGTACGGTTTTGAATCGCGCCGAGCGGAAAACTCATCTGGATATCTGCAAAGCTAAAACGACCGGCAAAATATTCATGCTGACTCAAATAATCTTCCAGATATTCGATATGTTCTTGTAAACGCGGCTGTATAAACTTGCCTTTGACCCCATGAGTAATTTGTCGTGCCAACGGGCGTAATAACAACGGCGTGCGCTGCCCCACAGAGTTCATCACCAGCGTCATGACCAAGAGTGGCATGAGTGAGCCTTCGGCATAGTGCATCCAGTAACGGTATTGCTGTTTACTCATGGCATTCAAGGGCTGGAACTCCAGTCCGAGATCATAGCTTTCTTGCAGATACTGTAAAATGACCGCAGATTCAGCCAGCACTTGGTCACCATCTATCAGAATAGGGGCCTTACCCAAAGGATGGATCTTTTTTAACTCTGGCGGCGCAGCAAAGCTGGGCAAACGTTTATGAAACTTGATTTCATAATCCAGCCCTAACTCTTCCAAAGCCCAAAGAATACGGAATGATCGAGACTGTTCAAGATGGTGCAGGGTCAGCATAATTGGCTCTTGTTATTCTGGTGTTGTTATGAGCTTTACAGCATAACAAAAACTGACCTGATACCGTGAGCAGCTCACAAAAATTAACCCGCCTTGGCCATTACCATCAAGGCCATGCCTTATTTCAAATATAGGGCTTATTTCGACGCTCGCATGCGGTCAGGAAAAGCGGGAGCTTCCAGGCGTGGACCATCATAGGCAGGAATTGAACCAAAACGCTCATGGCCGGCAATCCATTGTTCGCGTGCCAGTTTCAGTTCTTCAGTGGTCCGACCTACCAGATTCCACCAGAGCAAGATTGGGCTTTCAAAAGGCTCTCCACCCAACAGCAGAACCCGGCTT
Organism: uncultured Acinetobacter sp.; assembly: GCA_947627655.1. Lineage (GTDB taxonomy): Bacteria > Pseudomonadota > Gammaproteobacteria > Pseudomonadales > Moraxellaceae > Acinetobacter. Next base: position 25,971 of record CANQWW010000009.1, read on the forward strand.
TTGGCATGAATTTCCACGACCACCTGATCCAGACCTGGCTCCAGAATCACCATATTGTCTTCGGTCAGTTCATGGCCATTGATACTCGCGCTCCCTTCTAGTGCCAGAAAGCCATATTCAAATTTTCTGTCCAGTGGCAGAATGGCACGCGTACTTTCAGCCGCGTATAAATCGACCCCCAGCAATTCGGTATGTACTTGAACCGGTGAATGGGCTTGTAAATAGTCACCCACCAGCACAGTAAAGTCGATGCCTTGCTCATGCACGACCGGCAATTCGGGATAGTGATCAAATGCCGGCGCCATATTGATCTTGTCATCCGGCAGAGCAATCCATAGCTGCGCAGCGTGCATCTTGGTTTCTGTATCAGGGGCCACCTCTGAATGGGAAATCCCGTAACCTGCAGTCATCAGGTTGACCTGACGCGGACGCAGTAACTGGGCGCTCCCCAAGCTATCGTGATGCATCATGGTACCTTCAATCATCCAGGTAAAAGTCTGCAAGCCGATATGCGGATGTGGGCCGACATCCAGACCATCGCCCTGCGGGAAATGCGCCGGACCGGCATGATCCAGAAAACACCACGCCCCGATCATGCGTTTATGCCGGCTCGGTAACGCACGTTTAATCACCGTACCTTGACCAATCTCGGCACGGCGTAAAGGAAATTCGGCAATAAACTGATTTACGTATTTGACACAATCATCTGAATTAAAAAGTTCGGTATCATTATTATGTGACATGGTCTGGCTCACTCGGCTAGGTTACTGCGATCATAGCAATTGGAATCTATAATTACAGCGCAGATCATGGGATAGTATTTATCATGGCTGGGATAATCCCCGCCATGCTTCCTCTCTGGCTGTGCTAGCGGTCATTTCTTGTTTGGATAAAGTCCAACTGAGTTTAAGTAATATTCTTGGCTTCGGCTGTTGCTGTTTTGCAAACATAGACCTATATGATTGTGGCAGTTTTTTTAGCCCATTTCTGACTATTTCCGCTGCAAATTTCACGCCGGTGTTTCACGTGAAACAGCCTTAATTTCGACCCTCTTAAATCCTCCTATTTATCCTAAATTACGGTTTATTAATAAATTTATCTCATATCATCTTAAAACTTTTTGTTACCTTTAATTGCCCCATCTATCGTTTTATCCTCAATTTGGGATAGCTTTTTCCACCTGTATTTTGAGCATAATATGCACAAATTTTTTCTGGATTGGGATATGTCGATTGCTGAGCCAAGATTGCATTATGCATCTTCTGCTCCTTCAGAGCCCTTAAGTCATCATGCTGCCAAAGACTTTAAACTGTCCGAGCATGATTTAAAAAACCGGCAGGTGATTGAGCAGGCACTTGCGCACCCGCACGCCCGTATTCCGACCCAGTTTCAGTCGCGCTTTCATGATTATCTCTACCGCTATCATCATCAGCATTTACGTCAAATACATTTATTGGCTCAGCTGGCTTTTCTGCTGTATTTTTTTGCTGATTTTTTTATTCTTCCAGATCTAATCCTTGTTTCAGGTTTATCCCGCGTGGCCATCGTGCTAGCGATATGGCTACTCTGCAAGTTAATGTTTAGCGCGACGCAAGATATTCAACTTCTCGATCTCATTCTTCCGGTAGGCACGACCCTGTGTGCCGGCATCTGGATTATATTACTGCTGTCCTCCAACAGCCCCCATGTCGCAAATTATCTGTATGCTTCAGCCATTTTTATACTGATTGTCAACCTCAGTATTAAATTGCAATTCAAGGTATCGCTGTATTGTTCAATCTTTATCTGCCTGTTTGTCCTGATCGCCATGCGCCAGATCATGACGCTCTCAGAGACCTTTGTATTTATGGTCGTTATCAGTCCGGTGCTGCTATTTAGTCTCTATATGAACTGGAACAATATTCAGAATATGCGCCGGGAGTTTTTAAGAAGTTTACTGGATGAATGGAATTATTATACGGTGCGCAAGCTTGCACATACCGATGAACTGACCCAGCTGTATAATCGACGGCATTTTGTCGATCTGGCAGAGCATAGCATCCATGAATGGCCCAAATCTGCCTCTACCTGCCTGCTGATGTTTGATGTGGATCATTTCAAACAGGTGAATGACAATTATGGTCATGATATTGGGGACCGGGTGTTACAACTGATTGCCGCCACCACACGCAAGGAAATGCGGCATAGCGATGTGCTGGCCCGTTTTGGTGGTGAAGAGTTTATTGTGCTGCTCTCCGATACCCAGTTACAGGATGCACTGCTGATCGCTGAGCGGATCCGATATTCTATTCAACGCCAGTCTTTAAATCTGAGCCCTGAGCTGAATTTAAAATTTACCGTATCGATTGGTATCACCGAACTGCAGTCCCCGTCCCAGAGTCTGGCTGAGCTGATTAAACAGGTAGATCTAGCCCTGTATGCAGCAAAACGTAGTGGACGTAATCGTGTCAGAGTCTATAGCGCTGATCTTATGCAAGAGCACAGCCCACATTCGGCAAATTTGCATGATGCTGGACATGTCAAAACGGGATATAGTCTTTGAATAAAGATTTTGCTCCCTAGAACATGCAAGCATAAAAAAGAGCGCCTAAGCGCTCTTTTTTATTGGGTGTGTGTATTAAGACACTGCCGCACGCATAGCGCTTGGCGTAATTTAGGCAAGAAGCGCTGCTTCTTGAAACCCCTAAATTACTCCCATTCAATCGTTGCAGGTGGTTTAGACGACACGTCATATACCACGCGTGAAACTTCAGCAATTTCATTCATGATACGGGTCGAGATCTTATCGACCAACTCGTATGGAAGGTGGGCAAAACGAGCTGTCATAAAGTCTACAGTCTCCACTGCACGCAGTGCGATGACCCATGCATAACGACGGCCATCACCTACTACACCTACAGATTTCACCGGCTGGAATACTGCAAATGCTTGTGCAGTCTTGTCATACCAACCGCTGGCACGAAGTTCTTGCATGAAGATGTCATCTGCAAGACGCAGGATGTCCGCATACTCTTTCTTCACTTCACCCAAAATACGCACGCCAAGACCTGGGCCTGGGAATGGATGACGATACAGCATTTCAAAAGGTAGACCTAAAGTGGTACCCAGTTTGCGCACTTCATCTTTAAACAGGTCACGTAAAGGTTCAACCAGTTCAAAGGCTAAATCTTCTGGTAAACCACCCACATTATGGTGGGATTTAATCACGTGAGCTTTACCTTGTTTGCTTGCAGCAGATTCAATCACATCTGGATAGATCGTACCTTGGGCCAGGAATTTCACCCCATCTAATGCACGTGCTTCTTCAGCGAAAACTTCGATGAATTCACGGCCAATAATTTTACGTTTTTTCTCCGGATCCACTTCACCGGCAAGTGCAGTCAGGAAGCGCTCTTCAGCATCAGCACGAATTACACGGATACCCATGTTTTTCGCGAACATATCCATCACCTGATCGCCTTCGTTTAGACGAAGTAGGCCGTTGTCTACGAATACACAAGTCAGCTGGTCGCCAATTGCACGGTGTAACAGTGCGGCAACTACAGAGGAATCTACACCACCGGACAGACCCAGCAATACTTTTTCATTACCAATCTGTTCGCGTAACTGTTGCACACGCAGGTCGATGATGTTTTCAGAGTTCCACAGGTTGCGGCAACCACAGATGTTGTGAACGAAGTTAGACAGTAATTCTTTACCCTTCGCAGTATGGGTGACTTCAGGGTGGAACTGGATGCCATAGAAACGGCGTTTTTCATCAGACACCATCGCCACCGGGCAGCTTGGTGTGCTGGCAGTAATCTGGAAGCCTTCTGGAATTTGAGTCACTTTGTCACCGTGGCTCATCCAGACTTTCAATTTGTCTGCTGAATCTTCAAGATCGCCAATCAAGCCATCACGAACTTTAATGTCGACTTCAGCATAACCAAACTCATGCACTGTACCTGGCTCAACTTTACCGCCCAGCTGTGCAGACATGGTTTGCAGACCGTAGCAAATACCCAATACTGGAACACCGAGGTTAAAAACAACTTCTGGTGCACGCGGGCTGCCTTCTTGGTGTACGCTTTCAGGACCACCAGACAGGATGATACCGTTTGGATTAAATGCACGAATGTCTTCTTCAGACATGTCATAGGCAAACATTTCAGAATATACGCCAGAATCACGTACGCGACGTGCAATTAACTGACTATATTGAGAACCGAAATCCAAAATCAGGATACGATCTTCAGTAATTTGAGTATTGGTAGTCATGACAAACAACTATAGAAAGGCAAACGAAAGATAAGCGCCGTATTCTATCATTTTTCGCTGCATTACGCACACTATTCGCACAAGCCCGACATTTAATTGCTGGTATTCTGATTCAGAACAAACCCACAGCTTTTTAACTGAAGATAATTCCAGCAGTTTTTTATCTTTTCTCGCTGGCCATCTGATCAAGCCCTGGTATTTATCGAATCTGATTCACTGCAATAGTTTAGGCAATCACCTGCGCTTAGCTAGCAAGTAAAATTTCACTTGTACTGGAACAAAAAATCCCGCAGCTTGGCGGGATGTTGATGGGCTTATTGTTATTTGATCCGTTCAATCTGAATCACTTCAATATCGGTTGGTTTGTTACGATGCGTATCCACTTCGCCCAGCACACGAACATGATCCCCGGCTTTCAGCTGGATCGGTTTCCATAGCTCATCATCAACATCGATAATGATTGAACCGCTGCTGTCTTTCAGCTCGAAATCATCCCCACCCGCCTTTAACTGTCGGACGATTTGACCAGTTAAGGTCACACCGGTTTCATCCTTCATTTTATGGGCCTGCGCAATGCTGGTCACATTGTTTTTTGCTTCATTTAAAATCGCTTGATCTGATTTCGCCCATACAGCGGGACTTGCGATAGCCAGCATGGCACTGAGTAAAAGGTACTTTTTCATACTTTAATCCTGCGTTCTATTTATATATTGATCTAAGCAAAAAAACAGCCTGCAGTCCTCAGCGCTTATGTAAATAATTCATCTATTTATGTATCTAAAAACTGTGAATTGTTGCTCTATTTTCCGGTAATAATCTAGCGCTGATTTTTCCCTTTAAAGGCTTTGACTCCAACTTATCCTAAAATAGAAGCGGCACGGACCTCTAGATATTTCCATCCAGAAAGCGGGACTTTTCACAAAAAAATCAGCACGCTTTAGCCGCTGGAATGAAGACAATTAATTTGCTTTTTGGTACTGACTTTCCTGCCCCGGACTGTTAGCATTTCAGCACACTTTTGTTCGTATGATCCCATGGAACTGCTCGATTTTATCTTACACGTAGACGACCATCTGCTTGAATTCATCACCAATTACGGGGTGTGGATTTATGCCATTCTTTTTCTAATTATTTTTGTGGAAACCGGGTTGGTAGTCATGCCTTTCCTGCCAGGGGACAGCTTGTTGTTTGCCGCCGGTGCACTGGCGGCATCCACAGGCGCGATGGATCCATGGGTGCTGATTCCCTTACTGTTCGTGGCTGCAGTGCTAGGCGATACGCTGAATTATCATATCGGCAAATATATTGGTCCACGCGTCTTTGAAGTCGAGTCACGTTTTATTAATAAAAAACATCTGAGCGCGACCCAGCAATTTTTTGCCAAGCATGGGGGCAAAACCATTATTTTTGCCCGCTTTGTGCCTTTTGCCCGGACCTTTGCGCCTTTTGTCGCCGGTGCCGGCAGCATGAACTACAAATACTTCCTGACCTATAATATTGTAGGTGCAGCCTGCTGGATCAGTTCATTTGTGGTACTGGGCTATCTATTTGGCAATATGCCCATTGTCAAAGACAATTTTACCCATCTCATTTTTGGCATCATTATTCTCAGTGTCCTGCCGGGTATTTTTGGTTTTATCCAGCAAAAGCTTAAACCTAATAAAACTGCCTAAGGATTACAGCGCCAGCGGTTTAAGCTTTCCATAAGCTGAGGATCAGCGGAATCAAACAAAGTAACAAAAAGAATGCCGACCCTTTATAAATCAGGTCGGCTTTTATTTTTTCCGACGCACCAGACAGCAGCGCCTGACCAAAGGCCATCCAGAAGATAAATACTGGTACAGTCACCAGACTGAAGGCCGCAAATACCCACACAAAGTTGCTCATACTTTGCCAGGTGGCTTCGGGAAAAATCCCGGCTGCGAATAACACCGATTTGGGATTTTTTAATGTGGCCATAAACATCTGCCAGGGGCGGATCAGCGGGTACTTTTTATGCTGCAATTCCAACTGCCGAACCTTGAACAGCCGGAAGGTCGTCCAGCCTACCGTGATCATACTCAGCATATATAACATGGTTTTAAAGTTGGGCCAGTAGGGTGAAGCCAGATGAATCAGTAAAGCCCACAAATTAATGGCATAAAAATAGCCCAGCCACATTGCTGGAATAGAAAGACTGGTTTTGGCCTGACCATGTTGATGTGCAGCACTGGCAACCAGCACATTCGCTGGCCCCGGAATCATCAAGACAGCAATGACTGCTAAAATAAATAACCAGCTTTCGATCATACACACCTACCCTAAAGAATGGCGCAACCTTAACCAATCCGTCGGGTACAGGACAAGAACTTTATCGCTAAAATCTTGTCCGGATCGGTCATTTTCACTTGATTTTCAGCCCTTAACCATTTGTTCCTTTAGCTAAAAATGCTGACCAGAATCCGCATGCAACTATCCGGGTTTAGATCGTTTATTTGGCTGTGGCCGGACGGATAATGATTGGACAGCTTTTATAACGTGCAGCCTGCACGATCGCTTCCTGCTCACCCAGCAAGCGCGCCAGTTCAGTTCTTTTCGTATTGGAAGACTGGCCCATATTGACCGAAATACTCGGACCTAGGCCCCAGCCTCCCCGGCTGCCCCAGCCACCGCCAACACCTACACCCACGCCGACACCAGTACGTTTCGGGGCTTGCACCCCATTGTCGATATATTGCTGGATACGGTTATATTCGCCCTGTAACTGACCACAACCCAAAGACTGATACTGGGTCGGTGATACATAGGTCGGCTTGACTGTGGTGGCACAGGCACTGAGCAGCGCCAGAGTCACTACACCAAAACCAGTTTTAAGGAGTTTCATCACAGACTCATTCTCTTATTTTTGCTCAATCTCATTGAACAACGATTGATAGGCCTGCGTCAATTTATGATCGGTAGTCAGATGAATCAGTGGCTGGTTTTTCTGATGCGATTCTTTCATGATGACGGAGGGCGGCAACATGTGGTCTAGCACCGGCAAGCCTTCATCTTTGAGTTGCTGCACCACCTCGCGTGGCAGTCTGGCTTGGGCCTGAAATTGGTTGACCACAATCCCTTCAATCTGCAGATGCTCATTATGATCGTCCTGGGTTTCAATGACATTGCCAATCAGGGTGTGCAAGGCACGCTGAGAAAATACATCACAGTCAAAGGGAATTAATACCCGATCCGCTGCAATCAAAGCCGATAACGTGAAAAAGTTGAACGCTGGTGGAGTATCAATAAAGATCCGTTCATAGCGCCCGGATAGCTGCTGCACGGCATCGCGCAGCTTGTAGATTTTATGTTTGGATTCTAACAGATAGGTCAGTGCACCCAGACTGGGGCTGGCCGGAATCACATCCAGCTGCTGAAACGGCGACTGATGCACATAGCTTTCCAGTCCCTTGGCACGTGTTTTCAGGAGCGAACCGATCGCGTTGCCCAGCAGGCCTTTATTTTGCTGTGCACCCAATACATCCTCAAAATAGTTTTCAATATTGGGTTCTAATGCGGGCTTCGTGCCAGAATAGGTCGCATCTTCGCCCAGTAGATACTGACTCGAGTTGGCTTGTGGATCGAGATCAATCAACAAGGTTTTTAAACCCTGATGTGCACTGATCGCGGCCAGATTTACAGCAATACTGGACTTGCCGACCCCACCTTTTTTTCCGGGCATTGAACTATAGTGTCAATATTTATGAATAACTCTATATACAAGCCATACAAGATTTATTAGTATCTATTAAATCATTGACACATGTCAACAAAGTGTAAAGGAGACTACTTTTGGACAGCAGATACTTAAAAGGATATCCACGTCTAAGTACAATCCTTAATAATAAATTCATGCTTAAGCTACATAGTTTAATACCCGATGTATCGCGGTCTCAAACACCAGCTATGAATACTTATGCAGCTTTTATTGATATAACAGGTGTTGGCAGCAATCATCCCTACACAG
>CANQWW010000010.1 GCA_947627655.1 uncultured Acinetobacter sp.
TGGCTGAAGGTATGGTGCGAATGAAACTTGAGAATCGACCCACCGATCTACCCAGTCTTCAGGCTTGTGCTGCCATCGGTCAAATGGGTTTGATTCATACTTGGTCAAGTGTGCTGGAAAAAAACCACATTCGTACCGCACAAGTGCTATTAACCCATGATGACCTGGCAGACCGTCGCCGCTATTTAAATTCTTGTGATGCTTTACAGCACTTGATTGAATGGCGCGTGATACCGGTGATCAATGAAAATGACACGGTCTCTACCGACGAAATCCGTTTTGGTGATAATGATACCCTAGCTGCTATGGTGGCTGGTCAGGTGCATGCCGATCTATTGATTATCCTGACCGATCAGGAAGGCATGTTTGACTCGGACCCGCGTTCTAATCCAGAGGCCAAACTGTTCCATACTGTGCGTGCCATGGACGAGAGCCTGTTTGATATGGCTGGTGGTGGCGGTAAGTTTGGTCGTGGCGGTATGCTGACCAAAGTTCGTGCTGCACGTCTGGCGGCTAAATCCGGTTGTCCAACCCTGATTGCTAGCGGTGATAGTGACTGTGTTTTATCGCGCCTAATGGCGGGTGAAATGTTGGGCACTTTATTTATTACTGATGATGACCGTGTGACCGCGCATCAGCAGTGGCTGGCGGCGCACTTGCAAACGGCAGGCCGTCTGGTGATTGATAATGGTGCAGTAAAAGCCATCAAGGAAAATCACCGTAGTCTGTTGCCAGTGGGTGTAAAAGCGGTAGAAGGTCATTTTGACCGTGGTGATGTGGTGGAATGTGTAGATACGCAGGGTCATCGTGTGGCTGTAGGTCGCGTGAACTTCAGTTCTCGTTCTGCTGAAATCGTCAAAGGTTTAGCATCTGATAAAGTCCATCAGGTGTTAGGTGAAGCACGTTCACTGGAAATGATTCATCGCAATCATATGTCGATTTACTAAGTCATAGAGATAAAAAATCCCGCTTTCGAGCGGGATTTTTTATGGCACTGTAATTAGATTTATTTAATCCAACCCATTCGGATAAAAGGTGCAAATAGAAATTGATGAATGCGCAAGATAAAGTTCATGAGTTTCTCCTGATATTTCCACCACAGTGGTAATCCAACCAGATTGACCACCAGTGCAATCAGGAACGCTCCAATCATATCAACCGGGAAATGCACACCAACATAGATCCGCGACCATGCTACGAACCAGGCTGTCCACACCAGTATTCGTCCCAAATCACGTTGTGGGGAGAAGTAATAGGCAAGGGCAATTCCACTAAAGATACTCATGTGGTTACTCGGGAAAGAACCCGTCGGATCATGTTCAATCAGGGTGCGACCGACTTCCATCACAAAAGGGCGTGGTGTATTCAACGCAGCAGATAATACTTCGCTAATCGACAAGGTAATGGCCATAAAGATTGCAGCTTTAATAATCCCGGTTTTCACTTCACGACTACCACGCAGCCAGGCAACAGTAAAAATCAGCAGAAATAGATACACCAGATCATGCGCAATCAGGGAGGCATAGTTGATCATCCAGATCGAGGCTTGGTCGGGTACATTCAGGATATGAAACAGATAAAGATTGAGTTGATCGAGGGACATGAGAGGGAGAGGACTGATACAAATGTCGGTTACTCTAAACCTATCAAAGCAATATGCCTACCGAAGTATGTATGAATTTGTAGCGTTGATTTTTTAAAGAATATTCAAGTGATAAAAAACCACCCAGCAGGGTGGTTTGAAGCAATCAATTTACACGAGCGGCTTATTTAAACTGAATTGCGCCATTGGCACTGACGGTCATTTTCGACTCACCAGCGGCCATTTGCTGATCCGCTACCGCAGACTCTGCATAGGCAGCTTTAGCCATCGCCATACGCGGAACGGGTGAAGGACCATAGTTATTGGTATTGATATTCAGGTTGACCAGTTGATAGCTGGATTTATTCCATGCCTGAGTCAGGCTTTGAGCACGTTGCTGGAAGCTTTTCGAAGCTTCAATCATCAACTCATTTTCGACCTGTTTACGTTTGGCATCAGATACCGTGAAGTTGATCGACTCGGTCTGGAAGTTTTGCTGTAGTTCCGCAATCAGCTGTGATGCTGCTTTAAAGTCAGTCGACTCAATCCGTACCTGAGCACGACCACGCCATTCTCTTAATTTACGATTGTCATTGTCATACACCGGATAGGTCGACTGTGAACCGGTTTCGATTTTAACAGTGGGATATTTTTTCGCAGTATTGATCGCTTGTGTCATGAGCTGATTAATTTGAGAGGCCAATTCAGCAGGCTGCTTGTTTGATTTTTCGATAAACAGATTCGCATGCATTAGATCATTGGAAATATCACGACTGGCTTCTGCCGATAAATTTATCACGTTATAATTTAGGGTTTCTTCTGGAGCAGCAAATGCAGCGGTCATCGTTGTGGTCGCCAGTACCAGTCCAAGCAGGGCAATATTACGCATATTTTTTTCCTATTATGATCGAGCGAAGTGGTGTTGGTTTTAAAGCAAAGATTAAAAGATCATTATGGTGAATTTGAGAAATATTTGTGTAAATCATGTTAAGCATATCTTAGAAAAATGTCTAAAATATAAGATCTAATTAAAATAGAGAAAACTTTATATATTAAATACTTAGTCTGGTTTGAGTGTGAAAAATACAGTAAATACATCAAAGGCAACAAAAAGGCATAGAATAATTAATGTTTTTGTAGGGATAAGAGTTTAGAGTAATTATTTAAAGAATAGTTCAGTCTGAGCTGTTTTTTCGATGAGGCTTCGGCAAAATAGATAGCGAAAGCTGTTTATTTTCTTGAAAAAATCTGTATCATCCGCCGTCTAGTTAGCCATTATACGAAGAGCTCTTAAAACTAACTGGAACTTATAAAGCACCGAGTCAAAGGACCGCAAGTCACCCGACTTATTTCTTTCAACCCATATCAGAGATGGTAATTCGATATGAGCGTTACTTCAGTAAACCCTGCCACCAATTCCACAAACGAATACTACTTGACTCGCCAAAGTCAGATGGAATCGAATGTGCGTAGTTATCCACGTAAACTTCCACTTGCGATAGCGAAAGCACAAGGTTGTTGGGTTACCGATGTTGAAGGTACAGAGTACCTTGATTGTTTAGCTGGGGCAGGGACATTGGCATTAGGCCATAATCACCCTGCGGTCATTCAAAGTATCCAGGACACACTTGCAAGTGGCTTACCTTTGCATACCCTGGATTTAACAACACCTTTAAAAGATGCTTTTACTGAAGCGCTTCTTGCTTACCTGCCAGGTGGCAAAGAAGAATATTGCTTACAGTTCTGTGGTCCGTCTGGTGCAGATGCGACTGAAGCAGCAATTAAACTGGCCAAAACCTTTACTGGCCGTAGTTCAGTGATTAGTTTCTCTGGTGGCTACCACGGTATGACTCACGGTTCTTTAGCCATGACAGGTAACCTGTCTGCGAAGAACTCAGTGAATGGTTTAATGCCAGGTGTTCAGTTCATGCCGTATCCACACGAATATCGTTGCCCACTGGGTCTAGGTGGTGAAGCGGGTGTAGATGCGCTGACCTACTACTTTGAAAATTTCATTGAAGATGTGGAAAGCGGTGTAACCAAACCTGCGGCAGTCATTCTTGAAGCAATTCAGGGTGAAGGCGGTGTCGTTACAGCACCAGTCAAATGGCTGAAAAAAATCCGTGAAGTGACTGAAAAGAACAACATTGTCTTGATTCTTGATGAAGTTCAAGCGGGCTTTGCACGTTCAGGCAAAATGTTTGCCTTTGAACATGCGGGTATCGAACCGGATGTTGTCGTGATGTCTAAAGCAGTAGGTGGTAGCTTGCCGCTTGCCGTACTGGGCATTAAACGCAAGTTCGACGCTTGGCAACCAGCAGGCCATACGGGTACTTTCCGTGGTAACCAGCTTGCTATGGGTACTGGTCTTGCAACAATCAAAACCATTAAAGAACAAAACTTGGCTCAAAACGCGCAAGAGCGTGGTGATTTCTTACAAGCTGAAATTAAAAAATTAGCTGCTGAATTCCCATGTATCGGTAACGTACGTGGTCGTGGTTTGATGATTGGTGTTGAAATCGTTGATGAACGTCAAAAAGCAGATCACATGGGTTCATTGCCAGGTGATGGTCAATTGGCAGCAGCAATTCAAGCAGCATGTTTCGATAACAAATTATTGTTAGAGAAAGGTGGTCGTAACGGTACAGTCATTCGTTTACTTTGCCCGTTAATCATCACTCACGAAGAATGTGTAGAAGTGATTGCTCGCTTTAAGAAAGCACTTGCTGAAGCACTTGTTGCAACTCGAGGCGCGTAATTCATGGTAGATTTTGCAGAACACCGTAAAGCGTTGCTCTGTAATGATGCTCAATCCATTGCTGACTATACCTCAGCAATGGAGCAGGCAACTCAAGCAGTTGCAGCATGGTTACAAGACGACAAAATGTACACGGGCGGTAGTATCAAAGAACTCCGCAGTGCGATTTCTTTCCAGCCTTCTCAACAAGGTTTAGGGGTAGAAAAATCACTGGAGCGTATGGTTGAGTTATTCCTCAACAAAAGCTTAAAAGTACATCATCCGCATTCACTTGCGCATTTGCATTGTCCTACGATGGTGACAAGTCAAATCGCGGAAGTATTGATTAACGCAACCAACCAGTCAATGGACTCTTGGGATCAAAGCCCAGCGGGTTCTTTGATGGAAGTGCAGCTCATTGACTGGCTGCGTCAAAAAGTAGGCTATGGTGCAGGTCAAGCAGGTGTATTCACCTCTGGCGGTACACAGTCTAACTTGATGGGCGTACTGCTTGCGCGTGATGCATGCATCGCGAAAAACTGGAAAGACGAAAACGGTAATCCGTGGTCGGTTCAGCGTGATGGTGTACCAGCGGATGCGATGCGTAACGTCAAAGTTATCTGTTCTGAAAATGCACACTTCTCTGTGCAAAAGAACATGGCGATGATGGGCATGGGCTTCCAGTCTGTAGTCACTGTTCCTGTGGACGAAAATGCTCGCATGGACATGGACGCACTTGAGAAAACCATGGCGCACCTTCAGTCCGAAGGCAAAATCGTGGCATGTGTGGTAGCAACTGCGGGTACGACTGATGCAGGCGCAATTGATCCACTGAAAAAAGTACGTGAAATTACCCATAAATATGGCGCGTGGATGCATATCGATGCGGCATGGGGCGGTGCTTTAATTTTGTCAAATGATCACCGTGATATGTTAGATGGTATCGAGCTTTCTGATTCGATCACGCTTGATTTCCATAAGCATTATTTCCAAACGATTTCATGTGGCGCATTCTTGCTCAAAGACGAAGCGAACTATCGCTTTATGCATTATGAAGCGGAGTACTTAAACTCGGCTTATGATGAAGAGCATGGCGTTCCTAACCTAGTGTCGAAGTCGCTACAAACCACACGTCGTTTCGATGCGTTGAAATTATGGATGACGGTTGAAGCATTGGGCGAAGAGCTTTATGGTTCAATGATTGACCACGGTGTGACTTTAACTCGTGATGTTGCAGACTATATTACCGCAACTGATGGTTTAGAAATGCTGGTGGATCCACAATTCGCTTCGGTATTGTTCCGTGTAATTCCTGCAGGTTATCCTGTTGAATTGCTCGATACCCTCAACCAAAACGTTGCAGATGAATTGTTTGCACGTGGTGAAGCGAATATTGGTGTTACGAAAGTAGGTCAAGTTCAATCATTGAAAATGACGACTTTAAGCCCTGTTGCAACTTTGGAAAACGTGAAGAACTTACTTGCACTTGTGCTTGCTGAGGCAGATCGTATTAAAGGTTCAATCGCGGATGGTACTTATACACCGCCAATCGCTTAAGCGATGCTGTATTGAAAAGAAGGAGGCCTTTGGGTCTCCTTTTTCTTTGCAGCCTTTATTTGTTTGAAAAGAAAATTTGAATGCTTATACTTGCAAAAGCATATTGATATACCTATTTAGTCTTTGCCGGATATTTCTTTCCTTTGTACAGTATAAAAAATCTAAGGAAAGTGGTGAAAAATGCAGCGAGAATTACAGGAAAAATCAATCATTAACACCGTCATCGATCAGAAGCTCAGTGCTTATCAATGGATGGTTATTATCTTGTGTTTTCTCATTGCCTTGTTTGATGGTTTTGATACACAGGCAGTCGCATTTACCGGTCCAGCTTTGTTAACGCATTTTAACCTGGACACGGGTGCCTTGGCGCCGATTCTCACGGCTGGCATTGTCGGGATGACACTGGGTGCCATGCTGCTAGGAATGACAGGGGACAGGTTGGGGCGTAGAAAAACGCTACTGATCTGTACAGCTATTTTTTCTCTTGCCACCTTGTTGATTGCTTTCGCGAGCAGTGTCGATCAAATTCTGGTTTTGCGTTTTATTGCTGGCTTGGGTATGGGAGGAGCCACGCCGGTATTGCTGGCCTTGGCAGCAGAATATTCACCGCAGCGCGTTAAAGGCATGGTGACGACGGGTGTTTTGCTGGCTTTGCCTGCGGGGGCCATGCTCGGAGGTTTGCTGGCGGCAAAAATTCTACCTGTGGTTGGTTGGCAGGGCATCTATCTGATTGGCGGCGGAGTGCCCGTTATTTTGTTGATGGCATTATTTTTCCTGTTACCGGAATCACTGGAATATTTAGCCCAAAGTAATAAGCCGACAGCACTCAGCGCTATTCAGAAAATTCTAGGTAAAATTTCGCCTCAAGCCGGTTTAATTCAGCAGCAAGATTTAACTGGAGTCAGCAGCCAGCAAGCACAAAAAGCTAAATTCTCCTTGTTGTTCCAAGACAAAATGGCTGGTATTACGCTGGGTGTCTGGGGCACGTATTCCTTTAACTGGATTGCCTGGTTTATGTTGTTGTCATGGTTGCCTACCGTGTTAAAACAGGCAGGGTTAGCTCCAGAAAATGCGCCCTATGCATCAGTGACTGTCAACGCAGCATTTATTGTATTTGCCTTACCTCTGGCGTATTTTTTACCCAAGTTAAATACGGCCAGAATTCTCGGTTTTATGTTAATCACTGGTTTACTGGTGGTTGCTGGTCTGGGGCTTTTCATTGAGACAGGACAATGGGGTTATATTTTTAGTTTGATTGCATTGGCTGGATTCGGCATTGGGGGGCAGCAATTGGCATTAAACTATTTGGTGGTAGCAGCTTATCCAGCCCAGATTCGTGCGACTGCAACTGGCTGGGCAATCGGTATGGGGCGACTGGGCGCAATCGTGGGTTCTGCCATTGGTGGAATCGTGCTGACCCAGTATGGGGTCAGTGGATATTTCTATGCTTTGGGTATACCTTTATTGGTTGCATTGTTATGTGTCTTCTTTATTCGCTATCAGATTACTCGTGTAGCAGAGGATTTAAAGCCACCTGTTGCCCCTACCTAAAGTTAATGGATTGCCTCACATGCTCCAAAAAACAGTTTAGAAAGTGGTAACTTTATTGAGCATAGGACAACACTATCATTAAACTAAAAGGTCCTTATCAGAGCGCTGCTGTCCCATAGTTGAAGTGATTCGGTTTAAGCTACGTGCGTGTGGCAGGGATGCCACACATTACCCATCCTTGCGCTGCGTTTTAAAGCAGTGCTTAAAACTGGCTCAGAACGTCGTGTATGGGTAATAAAAGACTTTTCTTGCGAACTCAAAATATATTTTGAGTTCTCATTTGGGTCTTTCCAAAGTAGGGTTTTGCCTACACAAAGCCATTGAAACTTTTAAAGAAAAGATGAGGCTGTATATGTTTAACCAAGAATATCAATAAATTTCATATGGTTAAATTGTTTTTATTGTTTCATACAAACCTAGTTAAAATTGTGGGACAGTGATGTTAATTAGGGCCTTTTTTATGTTTCTAAGATACTCCTTGTCTATTTAATTATCACTAAAACGTCATAAAGCTGTAACCTGTATGTCATATTCTAAAACCACAATGCATGTATCGAAACAAGTACAAAACTGAATAAAAAGTGGCGTACTCCCAAGTTGTATAAATGAGAGAGATACAGAATGCGCTTGACCAATATTGCCTTAGCTTTAGCTTTAACCGGGGCGGCAGCAACGACAGCAAATGCTGCACGAGATACGATCCAGATTGCCGGTTCTTCAACTGTGCTGCCTTATGCCAGTATTGTGGCTGAAGAATTTGGCAATACCTTTCCACAATTTAAAACTCCGGTTGTCGGCTCTGGCGGTTCTTCAGGTGGTTTAAAACAGTTTTGTAATGGTGTAGGGGATAACACCATTGATATCGCCAATGCTTCACGTCAGATCAAAAGCTCTGAACTGGCAGAATGTAAGAAAAATGGCGTCAATAAGGTTCTAGAAATCAAGATTGGTTATGACGGTATTGTCTTTGCTTCCAATGCCAAAAAAGCAGCATACAAATTACGTCCACAACATGTTTATGCTGCATTAGCAGCAGAGTTACCGGCTAAGGGTAAAATGGTGCCTAACCCATATACGCGCTGGAACCAAATTGATTCATCATTACCCAATGAGCCGATCACGCTGGTAATTCCGGCGTCGAACCATGGAACGCGCGAAGTCTTCCAGGAGAAGATGGTGGATGCAGGTTGTCAATCGTATGCTGCTATTAAGGCTCTAGATAAAGACGCACAGAAAAAAGCCTGTACCAATTTCCGTAAAGATGGCCGTGTGGTTGAAATCTCAGGCGATTATACAGAAACTCTGGCACGCTTAAAAACCTCACCGAGCGCTGTGGGTGTATTCGGTCTGGGCTTTTACGATCAAAACCGCGACAAGCTACGTGTAGCAACCGTCAACAACGTTGCACCTTCTGAGAACACCATTCTGAATGGTTCTTACCCGGTATCTCGTCCATTGTTCTTCTATGTGAAAGGCGAGCACCTGAAATCAATCAAAGGCCTGCAACAATTTACCGAATACTTCCTCAACAAGAAAGTCTCTGGTAAAGGTTCAAAGCTTGAGAAAGCTGGCCTGATTTCAATGTCAGACAAAGAGCGTGCCGCGGTACTGGCAAACTTTAAAGCAGCTAAAGCGGTGGTGGTGAAGTAATTCACCCTTGCTTCAATCGCTGATGATAGGGTGACCTGTCATCGGCGTTTCGTGATAAACAGGTTTTTTCGAACCATGAAAATTGAGAAAACAGTGGAGAATACATGAATCTGCTACTCATAGGCGTACTTCTGGCGATTATTGCCATCGCCTATCAAATTGGATTGACCAAAAGTCGTCATCTAGCAGGTAAGGGCAATAATTCCGCAGCACTGCATTCACGTCCAGGTTACTACGGGGCGATGGTAGCACTCTGGTGTGGCATCCCTGCATTTTTAATTTTGATGGTTTGGAATCTGGTGGAACCCAGTATTCTGAAACAGGTAGTACTCAGTCATTTACCTGAGCAAATCTCTGCAGGACTTGATCCGGCCAGCTTAGGCGTAGTGGTAGATCGGGTACAGGCCATTGCCTCAGGTTTTGGTGTCAGTGATACACCGCAGCCTTATGAACTGGCCGCGGCAGAGCAGTTGGCACGGGTAGCCGTGATTGGTACTTATGCCAAATTGGCCGTAGTGATCGCAGCCGCATTGGCGGGACTGGTCTGGGCCAAACAGCGCATCAGTGCCCAGTTAAGAGCACGTAACCAGGTTGAGAAAACCATTAATATTGGCCTGGCACTGTGTTCAGGTGTGGCGATTTTGACCACACTCGGTATTGTGCTGTCGATGTTCGGCGAAGCCATGCGCTTCTTTAGCTTTGTCAGCCCGATCGACTTTTTCTTTGGCACGGTATGGGATCCGGGTTTTAGTACTTCTGGTGATGCAGAAGGCAGTTACGGTTTACTGCCATTGCTGTGGGGCACACTGATGGTCAGTGGTATTGCCTTGCTGGTTGCGGTTCCAGTCGGCCTGATGATTGCGATTTATTTAGCCGAATATGCTTCGCCAAAATTCCGTTCCTGGGCCAAACCCACCATTGAAGTTCTGGCCGGTATTCCGACTATTGTCTATGGGGTTTTTGCCCTGATGATCATTGGTCCATTTATCAAGTCACTGGGTGCGATGGTCGGTCTTCATATTAATGCCACCAGTGCACTGACCGCAGGCTTTGTCATGGGCATCATGATCATTCCGTTTGTGTCTTCATTGTCTGATGACATTATTACTCAGGTGCCGCGCGCACTACGTGATGGATCGCTCGGTCTCGGTGCGACCAAATCAGAAACCATTCGTCAGGTGGTGATTCCTGCAGCTTTACCCGGCATCATTGGTGCCTTCCTGCTGGCAGCCTCCCGCGCGATTGGTGAAACCATGATTGTGGTGCTGGCAGCAGGAAACAGTCCGCAGCTGCATGGTAATCCACTCGAAGCTGTGTCTACGGTCACCATTACCATTGTCAATCAGTTAACCGGTGATACCGACTTCGCCAGCCCGCAAGCCCTGGTAGCATTTGCCTTAGGTTTAACCCTGTTTGTAATTACGCTGGGACTGAACATTATTGCACTGATCATTGTGCGTAAATATCGTGAGCAATACGACTAATGACGACTTCAAATACCACACCCCTAGATCAGTCCATTGATCCTGCTGTGGCAGCTGAACAACGTGAGCAGCGCAAACAGACCATTCAAAATTCGCTGGCAAAACGCCACCGCCGGGAAAAGGTGTTTAAGTGGTTTGGCTTTTCAGCAGTACTGGCTGGTTTATTCTTTGTCGTGCTGCTATTTGGCAGCATTCTGGCCAAAGGTTTACCAGCCTTCTGGCAAAGCAGCATGAGCCTGCCAATCCATTTTGATTCGGCTATCGTGGATATCGGGCCAAAACCGCAGCAAAGAGAAAGCGAGTCTCCGGCGCAGTTTGAAGAACGTATGATCAGCTGGCAAATGGATGTCGGCATGGTGGACTGGGAAGCTTTAATCGTAAATGGCATGGTGGCGCGTGATGCAAAACTGGCCACACAGCGTGATGAACTCAGTACCTTATACACCAGTTCAGAAGCTTATCGTCTGCGTGATATGGTTCTGAATAATCCAGATCTGGTTGGACAGACCAAAGAAGTTAAAATCCTGGCGGATGCCAATGTCGATGTCTGGCTGGCAGGAAATATCGATCGTGATTTACCAGCAGAACAACAGCAGCTGAGTCCTGAAGTGCGCCAGTTGGCCGATGAAATGAAAGCCTCTGGTGTGATTGAAAATAGCTTTAATACCAATATTTTTGTCAGTCCGGACTCACGTAGTTCACCTGCGACTTCAGGTTTGGCAGGTGCATTTATGGGCTCGCTGTTCATGATGATGATCGTGATCTTTATCTCGATTCCGATTGGGGTAGCTTCAGCCATTTATCTGGAAGAGTTTGCGCCGAAAAACTGGATTACCGATATTGTCGAAGTCAACATCAACAACCTGGCAGCAGTTCCTTCGATTGTGTTTGGTTTACTCGGTGCGGCCATCTTTATTGGCTGGATGCATTTACCTCTTTCTGCACCATTGGTGGGGGGATTGGTACTCAGCTTAATGACTTTACCCACTGTGATCATTACTACCCGTGCCTCGCTGAAAGCAGTTCCGCCTTCGATTCGTCAGGCAGCTTTTGGCCTGGGTGCTTCGCGTATCCAGACGGTATTCCATCATGTACTGCCGCTGGCATTACCGGGGATTCTCACCGGTGCCATTATTGGTGTTGCCCAAGCCTTGGGTGAAACAGCACCGCTACTGTTAATTGGTATGAGTGCCTTTGTCGCCAGTGTACCGGCAACGCCGTTTGATCAATCGACTGCATTGCCAGTGCAAATCTTCCTGTGGCAGGGTAATGAATTGCGTAACTTCTTTGAAGGGCGTACTGCCGCAGCCATTATTGTTCTTCTTGCAATGATGCTGAGTCTGAACAGTCTGGCCATCTGGTTACGTAAAAAATTTGAAGTCCGTTGGTAAGAGGGGCAAAATTATGAATACGACTGAAATTTTAAATTCCTTAGATAAGGATCAATCAGTGAATCCACAGCAAATGCAATTTACAGCCGGTGATGCTGCACAGAAACCAGCGACTTCATTTATCTCTCAATTGGGTCAGCAGGAAGAAACTGCACTGGCACCGAAGTCCAGCAATGTCAAACTCAGCACTTCCGATGTCCATGTCTATTATGGTGAATCAGAAGCGATTAAAGGCATTGACCTGAATATCTATGAAAATGAAGTGATCGCTTTTATTGGGCCATCGGGTTGTGGTAAATCGACTTTCCTGCGCACCTTAAACCGCATGAATGACACCATTGATAGCTGCCGGGTGACCGGTAAAGTGATGCTGGACCATCAGGATATTTATGACCCTAACCTGGACGTGGTTTTATTACGTGCCCAAGTGGGTATGGTCTTCCAGAAACCAAACCCATTCCCGAAATCAATTTTTGATAACGTGGCCTATGGTCCAAAACTCCATGGACTGGCCCGAGACAAATATGATCTGGAAGAAATTGTTGAAAACAGCCTGCGTAAAGCAGGACTTTGGGAAGAGGTGAAAGATCGTCTGAATCAGCCGGGCACGGGTCTGTCTGGTGGTCAGCAACAGCGTCTGTGTATCGCCCGAACCATTGCCGTATCGCCTGAAGTGATTCTGATGGATGAGCCTTGTTCAGCGCTGGATCCGATTGCCACCGCTAAAGTGGAAGAACTCATTTCTGAACTTTCAACGCAATATACCATTGCGATTGTGACCCACTCTATGCAGCAGGCGGCACGGGTTTCTGATCGTACTGCGTATTTCCATTTGGGTGATTTGATTGAAGTCAACTCAACCGAGAAGGTCTTTACCCAGCCGGATCATCAGTTGACGGAAGCGTATATTACCGGTCGTTTTGGTTAAAATAAATTTATTTAAATGTTTAAAACTGGATCTTAGGGCATTGCTGTCCCACAGTTTTAACCAAGCTTGTATTAAGCAGTAAAAGTGATGAGAGATTAATTTAACCATATGAAATTTATTTATATTTAGAGTTAAATATTACACAGCCTCATCTTTTGTTTAAAAGTTTAAATGGATTTGTGCAGGCAAAATCCTACTTTGGAAAGACCCAAATGAGAACTCAAAATATATTTTGAGTTCGCAAGAAAAGTCTCTTATTCCCCATACACGACGTCGTGTCGTGATGGGGAATGTGTGGCATCCCTGCCACACGCGCGTAGCTTAAACTGAATCACTTCAACTAACTATGGGACAGTGCTGAATCTTAGGGTTCTGTTTTTTTGTTATGATGGCTTAAATATCAAATTAAAATAAGATCATGCATATTAGCTCTGAAGAACAACAGCGCATCAAAATTTCTTTGCGTGCCTTAAAACAGGTTTTCCAGGTTTTATTCGGAACCGTCTATATCGATCAATATTTTGCGATGTTCATGGTGGGATTGAGTGTCTGCCTGGCAGTGTTCATTCCTTATGAGGGTCTATTTCCGACCTCGCAAAGTGCAGGTATGACCAATTACCATCGTTGGTTGTATGACATCTTTGTTATTGTCTCGAGTTTGATTGGTTTTATCTTTTACTTTTTATTGAAACGTCAAAAATATAACCCCGAGTTTGGGCAAAAGTGGCGTGCCTATATCCGGAAAAATGCTGAGTTTAAGCTTTATCGTTATCAGCAGGCTCAACAGAAGGGCAAACTTCCTGTCTTGCATACACGCTTTGGGGAGTATTTCTTTCTCATTTTTTTGATTATATTGCTTGTTTCAATGTATTCATTAATCACACCAATTGAAAATTCAGGACGTGGTAATTTCTTGATTCAGACGTGGTGGCCATTCAATGCCTTGATCATTGGAGTATTGTATTCAGGATGGTTCTGGTTATATTTCCGTTTATTTGCGATCAATGACATCATGAACCATTATGTTTTACTGATAAGACGAGAACAGGAAACTAACAATCGCAATAAAGCTATTGAAAAATGTTGATATTGACCTAATGTAGAACCTATAGCCCGAATTAAACTGAGAATAGATTTTTTATGTTATTTCATACTCCAAAGCTGCCGGCTGAAATCCGGATTAGTCATCTCAATGCGCGTATTAATGAACAACGAAAAAAAATTGCGCAAACCACGGCTTCTAAACTGGAACTGTTACAACTGAGCCAGCAACTGTCTAAAGAAGCACGTGTACGTAAAAAAACCAACCAGAAAATTTATGTGCTTAACTTTAAAGGCGATACAGCTGCTTCTGCGGTAGAACAGTTGCGTGAAGAAATCACTTTAATTTTAGCAACGGCCAAAGCAGGGCGTGACCGGGTTATTATCCGTCTGGAAAGCCCGGGTGGCATGGTGCATGGCTATGGTCTGGCCGCTGCACAATTGGTACGTTTGCGTGAAGCAGGTTTTCATCTGAGCATTTGCGTAGACAAGGTGGCTGCCAGTGGTGGTTATATGATGGCTTGTATCGCGAATGAAATTATTTCTGCGCCGTTTGCGATTGTCGGTTCAATTGGTGTTGTTGCCCAAGTGCCGAATTTCAACCGTCTATTAAAAGACAATAAAATTGATTTTGAGCTGTATACCGCTGGTGAATATAAACGTACAGTCACCATGTTTGGTGAAAATACTGAAGAAGGTAAAGCCAAGTTTGAAGAAGAAATTCAGCAAACCCATGCGCTGTTTAAACACTTTGTAGAAAAATACCGTCCTCAGCTGAATATTGAAAAAGTGGCCACGGGTGAACACTGGTATGGTCGTGATGCGCTGGATTTAAATCTGGTGGACAGCCTGAAAACCTCTGATGAATATTTACTGGCTTTACTGCCGCAACATGATATTTACGTGATAGAAACCCGTAAAAAACCAACATTGGGTGAAAAACTGGGTTTACAAGCTGCACAGGTGGTCGATTCATTGGTGCCGGCGGTCATGAATAAAGTTATGGATACGCTGACCAAGGCCAATGCAAACCTGGTTCAGATGCGTGATCCTAAGCTTTAATTTATTATTCAGCTCTATATCTGAAAGCTCACTGTAGTGGGCTTTTTTTAAGGCTTTCATATCCGCATGTTTAATTTTATCTGGGTGACTTTGTTAAAGGAAGATCATCCCTGAGCTGTATTAAGCATGTGGTATCGTTCATTTTATAAAACGTATATGTTTAAAAAACTATCATGGTGAACAGAGTCCAATTCAGTTTGATGATCATTGGGTTCAAAAGTAAAAAAGTAAGTAGGTCTGCTTCGGATTCTATATTCGATTGAAGGATAAAGAAGCCGGTGAATCTAAAGTGATTTGCTGGATGAAATAGGTATAAGTTAAAGCGAGTCGAACTTGGTTTATAATCAATGAATCCTTAAATTATCTTGATTATTAGGCATACTGAATGGCTGTTGTAGAAGCATTTTTAGCAATCCAAAATTGTTATTTTAATTATGAGTTTGAAGAACTGAATTTAGTGGATGACTGTCCTGAAGAGCTGTCTATTTCTCTACGTGGGTTGATGTACCGTCATGAAATCCAATATCCTGATGCAACCTATTTTATTTATTACAGTGAGGTGCTGACGGGTAACGAATTGCAAAAAATGAAAGAGGATTGGATGCGCTATTGTCCGCTGCCATAATTAAGTACTATGCATATAATTTCGATACGCGATCTAGAACTTTAATTCACTCTTTGTTTATTGATTATTAAAGCTTACTGCGGTGGGCTTTTTATTTTTCTGTAAGAGCATCAGTCCACCGGTAAAAATCGCCCCAACTGTCGCTAATAATATATCTTTATGCGCATCCCAGATATCACCTTGCTGGCCGTTATAACTTTCGGCCTGTTCCGGTGATAGGCCTATTGTAATGAGCCACTCGATCCATTCATATATCAAGCTGGTCGCCATCACAAATTGCACCACTAGTAGAAAAATCGTGAACGGTTGTTGCTGCGGTAACCAGACCTGAAACAGGCGATAAAACACTGGATAGAGCAGCAGACCAAAAACCAGATGCACAAAACGGTCAAACATATTGCGTGACCAGCCCATGGCCGCATTCAGATCAAAACCAAACACAGCGTCTAAACCCAATCATTATAGGGCACATAAGAATATAGATAATGTGCCGCGACGACATGAATGAGTAGAAAACAAAGATACAGGTTAAAACTCAGAAAACTGAGTCCGATTTTATATAGGCAAATCATGAGCATTAACATCATAAAGACCGTACCGACCTGATGCAGCAGATAAGAGAGCATCTCTAGAGGCTGGATACTTGCCAGCATGATCACGATTGCCAAAATCACCAAACTGATATAATGCTTGCCATGCAGTCGATTATCTATCATGGTTTTTTTATCAATATTATTTTAACTTGCACATGAGTATAAATAAAAAAGCGAAGCCGGAGCTTCGCTTTTTTGAGATCATCTAAAATTAGATTTTAGAAATCAAATCAGCCACTTGTTTGGCTTGATCAGCAGCATTACCTGTATAAGATGCAGGTGTCATTTCTGCTAAACGCGCACGATCAGCAGCTGGAACAGCTTCAAGCTCGTTACCATTGACGAAATCAACCATCATGTCACGCGTCATCGCTTGACCACGCGTCAGGGCTTTTAATTTTTCGTATGGTTTTTCAACGTTGTAGCGACGCATTACCGTTTGAATTGGTTCAGCCAATACTTCTTGCGCATTGTCTAAGTCTTCATTGATACGTGCAGCATTGAGTTCAAGTTTACCAATACCTTTAGAGCATGCTTCAAAAGCAATTAAACTTTGTGCAAAACCAACACCCATGTTACGCAACACAGTCGAGTCAGTCAGGTCACGCTGCCAGCGAGAAACAGGCAGTTTTTCGCCCAAGTGAGCCAGTACCGCATTGGCAATACCCAAGTTACCTTCAGAGTTTTCGAAATCAATTGGGTTTACTTTATGTGGCATGGTTGAAGAACCCACTTCGCCTTGAAATCTAGACCCAAAGATTCTACAAATGCTTGTGAATGCGCAGGCCAGTTGATGTCTGGATAAGCAGAGTAGTGTGCATTGTAGTTACCGACTGCACCGTTGATTTTGCCCAGCAGCTCAACATTTTTAAACTGTTTGATTTGACGTGCCAGACGGTAAGCCACGTTTGCCATTTCTTTACCCAACGTTGTTGGGCTAGCAGTTTGACCATGCGTACGAGACAACATTGGTTGATCAGCATGTTTTTCTGCCAAAGCAACGATTGAATCGATGATTTGCTGCATTGATGCAACCAGTACATCACGACCGCTTTTCAGCATTAAGGCATGAGACAGGTTGTTGATGTCTTCAGAAGTACAGGCAAAGTGAATGAACTCACCAGCATTTTTCAGTTCTTCAATCCCGGCAATTTTTTCTTTCAGGAAATATTCAACCGCTTTTACGTCGTGGTTGGTGGTGCGTTCGATCTCTTTAATACGGTTGGCATCTTCTTCAGAGAAGTTGCTAACAATTGCATCTAACGCCGTATTGGTTTCTGATGAAAACGCAGGTACTTCAGTAATTTCAGGGTGGTTGGCAAGCGCTTGTAACCAACGCACTTCAACAGTCACACGAGCATGGATTAAACCAAACTCAGAAAGAAAAGGGCGCAGCGCATCACATTTGCTAGCGTAGCGTCCATCTAATGGAGAAAGTGCAGTTAAAGCGTTCATATCGATTCCCTAAATTTTGGAATTAAACGAAAAATGAAATACGTGTACAGCATCGGTCAGGTCACCTGAAACTGTAAGCGCGCGAGATTTTGAATATCCTGTAGCAGCTTGCGCTTGCCAAACACCATGCCCCAAGAACTGCCGCCAAGCTGCCGCCATAAGTGCGCCATCTGCAGGCCCGTAAACAAGGCAGCACGGATGCGGTTGGTATGACCAGAATCTTTAAAGGCTTCAGCATTGCCACGCACCATAATACGCGGATTAATCTGTCCGGCAGTATCGACATAGGTTTGTGCAAGATTGGCAATGATGCTGGGGTGCATATAATTGTTATCGAAGAAGGAGAGTTGTCGGAGAATTTTTTGCTGGGATTGTTCGATAATGTCTACAAATTTGGGATTGCTATAGACCTTCTTTTCTAATTGAAGAAGTGCCATGGCATAGGACATGGGCAGTTTGGTGGAGGAGAGTTTTGGGAGTCTGGATTTTGGAGCGGTATCAAAAGGCTGGGTGATCGAACTTTCCAGGGTTTTTAGACCGAGGGAAATATCAGCCAGCTGATTAAAAAAGTCTAAGGTCTGCTGGGCATTGAGCGAGCCGCTCGGGCGGATATTTAAACTGGCCTTAATCAGCTGCTCAAAATAGAAGTTACCGCTTTCGCCAATGCTTTGCTGGCCGGATAAAGCGGTCATATGCGTCAGCTGGGTGGCCTGGAAGACACCCGCTAACGCCAAAGCACGGTTTTGACGAACATTCAACGCTGTGGATTGTTGAAAAGGTAACTTCGTCATGCCGACATCATCCTTATATAAAATCAGGTTTTGCTGCATTGGTATGATGGATCACGCCACCACCCAAACAGATTTCACCTGAATAGAACACTACGCTCTGACCTGGGGTCACTGCACGTTGCGGTTCATCAAATTCTACACGGACACCATTCGGTGTTTCTGGATCTTTGAAAATAGTACACGCTTGGTCTGACTGACGGTAGCGAGTTTTTGCTGTACATCGGAAACCTGTTTCAGGAATCTCCTGTTCACCTGCGACCCAGTCAATTGCTTCGCTCCATAGCATGTTACTTTGCATAAGAGGATGCTCATGACCTTGACCGACCACCAGACGGTTGCCTTCAATATCTTTATGCAATACAAACCAGGCACCTTCAGCGACACCTTTCATACCGCCAATACCGATTCCGCCACGTTGACCGAGCGTATAGTACATTAAGCCGTGATGATCACCAACCTCTTTGCCGTCTTCTAATACGATTTTTCCGGGTTGAGCCGGTAAATATTGCTTTAAGAAGTCATTAAAACGGCGCTCACCAATAAAACAGATACCGGTAGAGTCTTTTTTCTTGGCTGTAGCCAGACCTAATTCTTCAGCAATTTTACGGACTTGTGGTTTCTCAATTTCACCTACAGGGAATAGAGTTTTATTAATTTCACGGCCATGTACGGCATGCAGGAAGTAAGTCTGATCTTTATTATTGTCTACGCCGCGCAGTAAAGGCGCATATTGATCACCTTTAGAATTGGTCATGGTTTCACCGCGACGGCAATAGTGACCCGTAGCAATAAAGTCAGCGCCCAGGTTGATCGCATGATCCAGGAAAGCACGGAATTTAATTTCTTTATTGCACAGAATGTCCGGGTTCGGGGTACGGCCAGCCGCATATTCAGCCAAAAAGTGCTCGAATACACGATCCCAATATTCCATGGCAAAGTTGGCAGTATGCAGCTTAATTCCGATTTTATCGCAAACGGCTTGCGCATCCGCCAGGTCTTCCATGGCCGTGCAATATTCTGTGCCGTCATCTTCTTCCCAGTTTTTCATGAAAAGACCTTCAACCTGGTAACCCTGTTGAAGGAGAAGCGCGGCAGAGACAGATGAATCTACACCACCAGACATACCGACGATGACACGTTGTTGCATAGGACTAGGCATCCAAATTTGAAATTAAGGGAGAGTTTTGGTGCTCGTAAATGAGCGATAAAGGATATTTTTGACCTGATTGTGCATCTTGTACCGCCCGAATCACCAGAGGACTACGGGCACGTGCGGATTCAATCAGCTCATCTGCGGTCATCCAGACTGCACCGATAATGTCGCTATCAAGTTCGGCAGTCGGATCATGGGCCAGGGATTTTGCTAAAAAGCAGAAACGGAAATAGGTACGATCCGGGAACATCGGTGGGGTATAGGTATAAATCCCCAAAAGGTGAGAAATTTCAACCTGATGACCAGTTTCTTCCATGGTTTCGCGAATTGCGGCTTCAATGATGGTTTCACCGGCTTCTACATGTCCTGCAGGCTGATTGAATACAGTATGGGTCACACCTTCTGTATGTTCTTCTACAAACAGGAATTTTCCATCTTTTTCAACGACGGTAGCGACAGTGACGTGAGCAGTCCAGGCGGTCATAAAGTAGCACCATAGGAAGAGAGAAACTATTCTACAAAATTTAGCGGGCGGTGGCTATGTTACAAGGACTTTTCTTTATAACGCGTAAACAAAAAAATTAAAAAGAATTGAATATAAATACTGTAGAAGTAAGGGGTGGAATCTACCACTTTACTCTGAATCAGAACCAATTCTACAGAGTGATTTCATGCATTCAGAAAAAACACTTCTATAGAAAAGACTTGGTTAATACGCATTCATCGATTGAGGATTTAAATTAAAAAACTCTTCAACACTTCTCATGCAAAGGGAGTGAAAAATATAAAAACCCAATCAGGGCAAAGGGGAATTCGATAAATTCTCCAACTTGGAATTTCAGCATATACGCATTGCTGGCTCAGATAAATTAGGCATTATCCAGTAATTGACCAATTTCTAAAGCAGAATAGCCACGCTCTTTTAAAATCAGAATAATGGCTTTTTTATAATCTTCAGACTGGGCTGACTTGTATTTAGTCATGAGCTGGATTTCAGAATTCAGTTCCAGGTTATTTTTTAGCGTCAATACTTCCGTAGAGATTTCATTAAAAATCTTGATATTAAACATACAGGCACTCGTGATCCGCGTTATAGCGGCCCGACTACAACTCAACCTGTCTTCGCTTCGCGAGACACCCTTGCATGCAAGGATTACAAATTCAGACTGATTATGCAAGTTTTTGCAGGACTGAACGCAGGACTATCCAGAGGGGTTGAATATAATTTAACTGAAGAAGAGCAGAGCGACATTTACTTAGGGAGTTTTTGGGAGAAATTTTAATCAATTTGTCCAAGAGAAAAACCAGATAGGGCAATTTGAGATAAAGGAAATTTTGAGGCGATATCTGCATGTTTTGATCTTCGTGGGTGAAATTAAATCAGGTTTTAAAATGACGATATCTGCGTCAAAAAATCCTGACCTTCTCCCTTTAGTCTGTGATTTATATCACAATATAAAAAATCCAAGTTGTATATTTTGCCACCATGCATTTAATCAGCCTATTTTAAAAAATATGGAAAAACATATAGATAAAAGTTTTCAATTACACTCGGAAACATAACAAAACATAAAGTAACAGCAGAATTCATCATTTATGCAAATATATTTTTCCTAAGTGTACTGGTCAGTACATTTTTTAAACAATAGATTAAGGAATCAATATGAAACTTGTTAAATTTGCATTTGCAGGGGTTGCTTTAATTGCTGCTTCACAAACTTTCGCTGCTGAAGAAGTATCTACTCCAGCTCCAGCAACTGAAGTTGCAGCTTCTGAAGTTCAGGCAACTGAATCAGCTGCATCAGAAGTTCAAGCAACTGAAGCGCCAGCTGCAGAAGCGAAGTAATCAAGAGAGTGAGGATAGGTTTTATCTTAGAGAGATTAGACAAATCCTCACTTGTGAATAAAATCACTACATCATCGCAAGCAATTTTATACAAAAACAGAGCTTATATGTTGCTTTCTCAACATCATTCTTTTAATCATCTTAGATTAGCATTTTAACTTTGCTTATAGTTTGCAGAGACTTTGACATAATTCTGTGCGGAATAAGGTAAAAAGGCTTTTTCTTTGTCTGTGAGTGGGCGCACTTTTTTTACAGGACTTCCTACATACAAATAACCGCTTTCTAAAATCTTATTGGGTGGAACAAGTGAACCCGCCCCAATCATGACATCATCTTCAACAATCACATCATCTAAAATAATTGTACCAATACCGACCAAAACACGATTGCCAATGGTGCAACCATGTAATTTGACATGATGACCAATAGTAACATCTTCACCAATAATTAAAGGCGAACCTTCAGGCTTGTCCGCTTTCTTATGACTGACATGCAACATTGAATGATCTTGTACATTGGAATTCTTGCCGATGCGGATATGATTCACATCGCCACGAATCACGGCAAAAGGCCAGACGGATACATTTTCAGCCAGGACCACGTCACCGACCACGACAGCCATGGGGTCAATATAAGCAGAGTCAGTAATTTGCGGCGTGCTATCCAGATAAGGGCGAATGTTTTGGCTCATGTTGTTATCATCCTGAAATTTTATGATCATTATAAAATAAAAAAGCACACATTCGCAGGAACATGTGCTTGGGCTTTAGTTTGACCTAATCTTTAAAATAAGGATTAGAACAGGTTACTAAAGAATTGTTTGATATGGTCAAGCAGACGTGAGAAGAAACCCGCTTCTTCAACAGGTTGCAGGGCCACCAGCGGTTTTTCTGCAATTACTTTACCTTCTAAGGTTGCGATGTATTTACCCACAACCTGGCCCTGTTTTAATGGTGCAGTCAATTTAGGCTGAACCACCAGCTGGGTTTTGATGGCATTGGCCTGACCTTTAGGCATGGTTACATTGAAGTTTTCAGCCAAGCCGATCTGAACTTCATTTTCCTTACCAAACCAGATTTTAGATGTCGCTAAAACTTGTTTTGCTGGCTGAATATTTTTGGTTTCGAAGTTTGCATAACCCCACGCCAGCAAGTTACGTGTTTGAGTCGCACGTTCCTGCATGGTTGGTGCACCAAAGATCACTGAAATCAGGCGGGTTGGACCACGTTTTGCAGAAGTGGTCAGGCAGTAACCTGCTTCATTGGTGTGACCTGTTTTTAGACCATCGACACTCGGATCGGTATAAAGCAGGGCATTACGGTTGCCTTGTTTAATCCCATTAAAGGTGAACTCTTTTTCTGAATAAATAGGATAGTATTTTGAACTGTCCTTAATGATGTGCTGAGCCAGAACAGCCATATCTTTGGCTGTTGAATAATGACCTTCAGCAGGCATACCGGTTGAATTGATAAAGTGAGTATTTACCATGCCGATGCGCTGTGCTTCCTGGTTCATCATATGTGCAAAGGTGCCTTCGTTCCCTGCAATATGTTCTGCCATTGCTTTAGAAGCATCGTTACCTGACTGGATGATAATACCACGCAACATCTCAAGTGCTGTCGCTGTACCATTGAGAGGAACGTACATGCATGATTCTGCACTACTGCCACGGCACCATGCAGATTCATTCATACGAACTTTTTCGTCTTCGGTCAGTTCGCCGCTTAAGAGTTTCTGCTCAATGATATAACTGGTCATCATTTTGGTCATTGAAGCAGGTGCAAGTTTCTCATTTTCATTTTTAGCAGCGAGAATTTGCCCAGTTTCAAAGTCCATCAATACATAAGATTTATTATTTAATTCTGGTGGAGCAGATAATACTGTTGCTGCGTAGCTGAAGCTGGGGATGAGGAGGAGTGCAGCAAGGGCGGCTTTTTGGGTCATTCTAGTTAGTTCCAGTATCTTAATATAAGCACGAAGAGCCTAGCATTTTAGGCCAAAGCCCGTCGGACTTCTATGGGTGAGTGGAGCTTATTTCATAAGTATTTTAAGCGGGAGCAAGAAATCAATCAGGATTTGCTATAGGTGGTTAATTCAGTACAAATTGCCTGATTTTTCTTTTTCCCTGCTTTTTTAGCATCTTGCTGTGCTTCTTTCAGGATAGGCTGGAATTTTGCATCTTTACTGAGCTGGTTCAGTGCCTGTACCGGATCTTTTTGGCCTGGCATGTATTCAGTCACCAGTTGGTTATAACCGGCATTAAACTGCTGTTGATCTTTGACCATGGCAGGGCAGATTTCAGACAGCACATAAATAGCAGCGAGTTCGTGCTGGGTAATGTCCTGAATTGGCGTGACTTCGATATTTGTATCTGCTGCAAATGTTTGCGTACCCAAAAAGCTCAGCGCTGAAAAAGTGAAAATGCCAAAGGCTTTCATACATAAATGTTTCATTGATAATCAAAAGCTCAAAATAACAACAAAGGTAGCCTTAGATTAACTAAAATTGCGGGAATGAAAAGAATAAAAATGTAAGAAAACCAAATCATGTAGCAGAAAGCAAGATAATAACAGGACGGTAATAACAGGACGATGCGCAGACATCGTCCTTTCGGTCATACTGAAAAAGAATATGACATTAGAGATCTTGGGCGATCAGGTCATTACATACAGCCTGATGCTCATCTTTAGTAATCTGTTTGGCTTCTTGACGCGCCTGTTGCAGTACAGACTGATATTGTTGGTCAGCCTGAAGCTTTTGATAGGTCATAGATTTATCTGAATAGTCAGTAAGGTACTGCGAGATCAGCTTTTGAGCATTCTGATCAAGTTGAGCATTTTGACCTACAATTCCTGGGCAAACTTCGGTTAGAACCTGTACTGAAGCTAAATCTTCCTGAATGGTCAGGTCAACTTCTGCCGACAGATCTTCAGCTGCAGAAGCTGCTGTCAAAGAACCAGTGAGCATAGTCATTGCTATGGTCGTTACCCCAATCATTTTTTTAATCATCTTGAGCCACACATATTAAAGATGGATGTTGAAGCATAAAGCTATATAATTCCTAATGTAATACAAACAATTGTCCCCGCCAGTCATTTTCTGGGGCATATGGGAATTTTAAGTGAATATTTTAATTTCAAATGATGATGGGGTATTTGCTCCAGGCATTCAGGCTTTAGCACAAGCATTAAAACCACTAGGTCGTGTAGTCGTGGTCGCACCGGAAAGTGAGCGGAGTGGGTTTTCCAGCGCTTTAACACTGGACCGGCCCTTACGTCCGATCCAGATCGCCACCGATGTATGGGCAGTGAACGGCACGCCGGCCGATTGTGTTTACCTGGCCATGAATGGATTATTTGATGTTGAGTTTGATTTGGTGGTCAGTGGTATTAACAGCGGTGCTAACCTCGGTGATGATGTACTGTATTCCGGTACGGTCGGGGCGGCTTTTGAAGGCCGTCTGGCGAAACAGCCTGCATTGGCCATTTCCCTGTGCGGTCAAAACGTACGTGCTTATACTTCGCCAGAGGATTATCGCGTTGCGGCACAATGGGTGCATGACTTTATCGCCGGTGGCCTGCCTGTCTTGCCTGGACGTCATATTTTTAATGTGAATATTCCTGATCTCAATGAACTTAAAGGGACTAAAGTGACCTTTCAGGGGCGACGTAGTCAGTCTAAACCGATTACCAGTCATGTCGACCCGCGTGGCCGTCAGGTGTACTGGATTGGGTTATCTGGTGAAGCTGTAGCAATGCCGAAGCATAAAGGCACCGAAATTGAATCGGACTTTTTCGCTATCGCCAATGGCTATGTGAGTGTGACTCCGATCCAGATGGATGCTACAAACTATGATGTATTACACGATTTGCAGGGTCAGATTTTCAATAAAATCTAAGTAATGTTATAACTTTGTGAATAGTTTGATATTGCAACCTTATTTGCTGTGAATTTTTGCTAATCTTAACGGGTTTTTGCAACCGTATAGATGTTAGAGAGGAAGATAATGTTCCTGGTGTCACCGAAACGCTTTATTGCTTTGCCTAAAGGCATGATGAAAACCCTAGTGCTGACAACAGCGATGATTTCATCTGTTATCATCACAGGATGTGCAACCAAACCTTATGTCAACAATACAGCACGCTATGCGGCAGCACCTGAATTCTATACGGTCCGCTCAGGGGACACCTTGAGCGGGATCGCAGCGCGTTACGGTTTAAGTTATATCAGCATTGCCGAAATGAATGATATTCCTGAGCCATATCGTATTTATGTGGGTCAGTCTATCCGTTTAAAAAATACCAAGCGCAGTACGACCACTCAGGCGGTCACACAGTCTGCACCTATCCAGCGTCAAACTATTACAACTCCAGCTCCGGTCACTACAGCACCAGTCAAGCCGTCTGTACCGGTCACCTCAGTACAGACCAAGCCTACGGTTACAACTGCGCCAACTACACCTGCACCAGTATCAGGCATCCGTTGGGTCAAACCATCCAATGGGCCTGTATTACAGCAGTTTAATCTGGCTTCCAATATTAAAGGCATCCGTTATAGCGGGAATGTCGGCGATCCGGTATTCGCAGCTGCTGATGGGCAAGTGGTGTATGCCGCGGATGGCCTAAAAGAATATGGTCATCTGGTCTTGATCAAGCATATTAATGGCTATATCACTGCCTATGCTCATAACAGCAAACTTAACGTGAAAAGTGGTCAAAATGTAACGGCTGGTCAAAAAATTGCTGAGATGGGTTCTTCTGGTACAACCCGTACCATGCTTGAGTTTCAGGTACGTTTAGATGGTAAGCCGGTCAATCCGGCAAGCGTTTTACCAAATAATTAAATAAATAATGCAAAAGCAAAAATTCACCGTATAATACAATGAGTTGCTTTTATCAAAAGATGGGGCACCTCATAAGTTTAGAGGGGAATTTATGTTAGATCAACTTCGAGCAATGGGTGTATTTGCTTGTGTTGTAGAGAAGAACTCGTTTAGTGGTGCTGCACGTGAATTGGGTATTACTACCAGTGCCGTGAGCCAGCAGGTTCGCTCGTTGGAACAGGACATGGAAGTTGTTTTGCTCAACCGTTCCACACGAAAACTGAGTTTGACAGAAGCCGGCCAGGCTTTTTTCTACAGCTGTCAGGAAATGTTATCCGCTGCGGAGCGTGGTAAAGTCCGCATTAATGAACTGCGTGATGATTTGATAGGTGAACTGAGGATTGCGGCAACTGCGGAACTTTGTGCGATGCATGTCATTCCAGCCTTATCGCATTGGTTGACAGCCCATCGTGGCTTGCTGGTTCAATTTGAAACACGGGATCAACCGGCAGAACTGCTGGATGGCCGTGTAGATATTGAACTATGCCTAGTTGATCAAGAAATCAAGGACAGCTCTGTCCAGGCAGTGCCATTGATGCAGATTGAGCAGATTCTGGTTGCCGCGCCAAGTTATATCAATCAGACATCGCTCATCGCACAACCTGAAGACCTTAAACATCATGAGGTTGTATCCTTAAGCTCTCTACAAAACTCACAACAGTTCAGGTTTCAGCATTTAAGTACCGCCCAGAAAGTTGACCTTGAGCTGAACTTGCGCCTGAACACCAATAGCAGTCTGGTGGCGCAGTCCATGTGTCTGCACGGTAATACGATTGCCCGCATGTCTTATCTGGATGTACAAAAAGACTTGATGAACGGCTCCCTGGTTGAAGTCCTGCCCGAGTGGAAATTACCACCATTAACACTCTATGCCGTGACTTCAAAACGTGAACAACAACCGACAAAAATTCTGCGCTGCCTTGATACTTTGAAACAATATTTTAGCCAGTTAAATGGCGGACGTGTGTTGCAAATCGCATCATGACATTCTAAAGGATTCAATAAAAAAGCCGCTTGATGCGGCTTTTTTACTCTAGGTTGGTAGCTGAATTAAGCCAGATAAGTCTTAATCAATTTTACCAGACGCTCAATCAGTTGATCTGCCTGTTGTTGGTTAATATTTAGGGTAGGGAGTAGGCGCACGACATTACCTGCTGTGACGTTGATGATCATTTTATACTCATCACGGGCAATATTGACCAGCTCACCACATGGTTTAGGCAGTTCAATACCAATCATCAGGCCAAAACCACGCACAGTCACATTTTGCTCCGCTAGCTGTGTACGCAATTGCTCAACGATATAAGCGCCTTTTTCAGCGGCATTGGCGACAATATTTTCTTTCTGCATGAGGTCAATGATGGTGTAGACAATACGTGAACCCAGTGCCGTGCCACTATACGTTGAACCATGGTTGCCAGCAGTTAAGACACCGACACCACGACCTTGGGTCATGACTGCACCAATCGGGAAGCCATTGCCTAAGCCTTTCGCTGTCGTCAGAACATCAGGAACGATATTGGTATGTTGATAAGCGAAGTACTTACCGGTACGACCATTTCCTGTTTGAACTTCATCCAGCATCATTAACCAGTTGTGCTGGTTACAGAGCTGACGGATTTCTTCCAGATAGCTAAAGCCTTGAGGGGCAGTATTTACGCCGCCTTCACCCTGGATCGGTTCTACAAAAACTGCCACGATATCTGGGTGATTGATTGCCGCTTCCTGAATGGCCTCAATATCGCCAAATGGAACACGGATAAAGCCTTCAACCAATGGGCCAAAACCTTCCTGGACTTTTTTGTTGCCTGTCGCTGAAAGTGTCGCCATGGTACGACCGTGGAACGAGTGCTCTGCGACAATAATTTTTGGTGTGGCAACGCCTTGCATATGCCCGAATTTGCGTGCAATCTTGATTGCGCCTTCGTTTGATTCAGCTCCACTGTTGGAAAAAAAGATTTCTTCCATGCCTGAAACTTCAGCCAGTTTTTGTGCTGCTGCAGTTTGCCAAGGCACTTCAAACAGGTTGCTGGTATGGATCAAGGTTGCTGCTTGTTCTGCAATCGCTTCAGCAATCACCGGATGAGCATGACCCAAGCCACATACTGCGATCCCCGTTAGAGCATCAAGATACTCAGTACCATCTTCAGTATAAAGATAAGCACCTTGTCCTCGGACAAAACTGATCGGCTGACGGCCAAATACCGGCATTAAGTGTGAAGGTTGATCAGTTTGCACGGGAGCAAGGGTAATGTTATTCATGACTAACTCTTATCTGTTAGGTGGATTGAAAATTGGAGTCAAAGATGCCATATATAGACATTAAGACATGGTCCTATATAAGCAAAATCTCAAACAGATTAAAAGCTGAAATGTAAATAAAACATGAAATATTGTTTTAGACATACTGTTTCGGTTCATTTTGAGTATAATGCCAAGCAGATTTATTGAGGATATATCAATGACTGAACAAGCACGCGATACCGAAGCGTTAATTCGTGACCAAATTGCAAAACACGCAGTACTTCTTTATATGAAAGGCACACCACAATTTCCACAGTGTGGCTTTTCTGCTCGTGCAGTTGAAGCACTCAGTCAGATTGGTCGTCCATTTGCTTATGTGAATATTCTGGAAAATCCAGACATTCGCGCCACTTTACCGCAAATTGCGAACTGGCCTACATTTCCACAATTGTGGATCAATGGCGAGTTGATCGGCGGTAGCGATATCATGCTCGATATGTTCCAGAAAGGCGAATTAAAGTCTTTAGTTGAACAATACAGCCCGGCACCTGAAGCCTAATTCAGTTGCAGTTGTGAAAAAGCGCCTTGTGAGGCGCTTTTTTTATGGCTGGCATTTAAAGGATTCAATGGCAGAGGGTAGGAACAGCTTACTTGGCTAATTATTTATAACTAAAATAAAGTAGCTATCAATAAGTAAGTATTGGTGAAAATAAAAAAAGTAATAAAAAAGCCATAACACGAATGTTATGGCTTTTTTCGGTTCTACAGTATCTTATTCAGATTGAGTAGATTCTGGGTCTTCCAATAAAGCTTCAGCTGTTTCGGTTTGCGTTTGTTGAGCCTGTTTAGCAAGTTTGCGCGCCTCTTTCTCAGCCTTTTTTTTCTTTTTGGCTTTTTTCTTCTTTTTCTGTTCTTTTTTATCTTCTTCCTCAAACGCCGCACCATCTTCAATGGCTTGCCAGTATTCGAGCTGCTCCATCACTGCTGCATAAATAGAATGCTTGGTATAACGGCCTTTTTTATTCATGCTGCCGACCGGACGCGCCATCAGGATTTCCAGGGCCTGATCAATGGTATCAATAGCATGAATATGGAACTGACCGGCTTCAACTGCGGCAATAACATCTTTACGTAACATCAGATGCTGCATATTCTGACGTGGAATAATCACGCCTTGCTGACCGGTTAGACCTTGCAGTTTGCAGGCATCATAGAAGCCTTCAATTTTGGCATTGACTCCACCAATAGGTTGGACCTGACCAAGTTGGTTCATTGAGCCGGTAATCGCCCAAGACTGGTCAATCGGTAACTGGCTGATTGCAGAAATTAATGCAGACAATTCCGCCACAGTGGCGCTATCGCCATCGACCTGACCATAGCTTTGTTCAAAGGCCAGTGCCGCAGAGAAGTGCAAGGTTTGTTCACGACCAAAATGGGCTTTTAGGAAAGATGACATCAGCAATACGCCTTTGGCATGTAGCGAACCACCCAGTTCCACACTGCGTTCGATATCCAGAATATCACCGCCACCCTGATAGACCGATGCGGTTAAACGGGAAGGGAGGCCGAACTCTACATCGGCATAGTGAATCACCGACAGGGCATTGATCTGTCCCAGACGATAACCGCGTGTTTCAATCAGCTGAGTGCCACGGGTCAGATCCTGCCAGTACAACTCACGTAAATAGCCTAAGCGGTATTTGCGATGGTCTAAAGCAGTGTTGATATGCTGTTCAGACACCATTTTATCACCCGCTTTGTGGGCGTGGTGATGCGCTTCGCGGATCAGATCTCCCAAGGTTAGGGCATGCAATGACAATGAACTCTGGTCTTCGGCCTGGCGACTAGAATCGGTTAATAGGGCCGCCAAAGCAGAGCGGTCAAAAGGTAATAATTTGTCAGCCTGCACATAGTCGGCAATCAGCTGCATATAGGCCTGCTCATTTTCGTCATTACGTTGTAATGTATCGGTAAAGTCAGCACGGATTTTAAAGATACTTCCCAGCTCAGGTTCCAGTTCCAGAATTTCATAATAGATTTCCGGTTCAGCCAGTAGCACGATTTTGATATCCAGAGGAATGGCGGCCGGTTCGATGGAAATACTGCCGGTCAGCGTTAGCATATGTTCCAGAGAAGATAACTTGAGTTGACCAGATTTTAAGGCACGTTTCAGACCTTGCCAGGCATAAGGCTGTTCCAGTAACTGTTCCGCTTCGATCATCAAGAAACCGCCATTGGCCCGGTGCATTGAACCTGGACGGATCAAGGTGAAGTCGGTGGTAATCGTGCCATTTTGGGTCAGCTGTTCGACATGGCCGAGCAGGTTGTAGTGGGTGGGGAAATCTTCAAAGATGACTGGCGCACCACTATTCGGTTTATGGCTAATGATGACATTGGCCTGATAGCGTGACGGTACGCGGCTGAACAGGCCTGGGCTAAAGTCATCCTCTTCCTGCTCCAGCACGATTTCGACATTATTGATAATATCTTCTGCATAATATTTCAGATATCTGTCGAGTCCAACTACGCCTGCAAATTTGGAAAGCAGTTGTTCAACGCGAGGTAATACCACCTGTTTGGCAATATCACGGTTCAACACCTGAACACGATCGCGGGCATCATCTTCCAGAGAGCCTAAGTGCATGCCTAGACGTTCCAGTTTTTTGTCCATATAACGAATATGAGAGGTGATTTCAGCACGATCCTTGTTGTTGAGGGCATTTAGCTCCTCTTGCGTCATTTCCTGTAATTTATTGTCCTTGAGGTGTACCGGCACAAAGCAGTGCTCGTCATTACGGGAGATCAGTTTCAGATCATATTCTTCGCCTTCGCGGGTCAGTTCAATCAGCGCCAGTTGCTGTTCATCACCCGCTTGCTGGCGAATACTTTCAATTCGGTTGTAATAGGTTTCGGCGCTAAAGCGGCGTTCCAGCTGTTTTAAGATGGTTTGCCAGCTCTGATGCAGCATGCTCTGGAATTTCGGCCCTTGGCCGCTTGGAAATTCCAATGCCAGAGGCTGGCGCTGGTTCTGGAAGTTGTTGACATAGACCCAGTCACTTGGCGTTGCTACGGTTTTGGCATGTTGTTGCAGCAGACGCTTGACCATGGTTCGCTTACCCAGCCCCGCAGTCCCGACCGCGAAAATATTGTAGCCAGAATAGGGCAGAGCAATCCCGGCTTCAACCGAAGCCCGCGCACGGTCCTGACCCAGAAAATTATTGAGGGGCTTAATGCGTTTGGTCGAGGCCGGAACCTTCTCCATATTTGGAATGCGCTTCAGTTGCATCGGGGTCAAGCGGGTTTTATCCAGCGTAGGTTGTATTTCGCTTTGTTCAAAGGCTGATTTCAAGATTTCAGCACTGTCTTCTAGTGGGATTGTTGTCGTATTAAGAGTGTTGGCAGTAATCGAGGAATGTATTTGATCGAGTTTTTGGGTCACTGTTTGAAGTCCAAAACGAAATAGTGCGTTGATGGGTTTAAGGTATACAGAATTAACTGGAAAATTCAAGCCAACATATCGCTTTTGGCATAAAAAATAAAATCTGCGTCATAGAGAAAATCGTAAATCTTGTTGAAAGATATTGTATTAAAGGATTGAATAAGCACTACTGGAATTTTGCGGAAAATAATAAAGCAATGACATCACAAACAAGGGGCTGGAAATCCGCCTTTACAGCGTTTCTGGATCGGCGTGCGCTGATCATGCTGTTTCTGGGTTTCTCTGCCGGTGTGCCCATTCTCCTGATCTTTTCCAGCCTGTCTTTATGGCTCGGTGAAGCGGGTATCAGTAAAAGTGCAGTGACCTTCTTTAGCTGGGCGGCACTTGGTTATTCGTTTAAATTTGTCTGGGCACCCTTGATTGATGAGTTGCCGGTTCCATTTCTGACCAAAGCCTTGGGTCGCCGTCGTGCCTGGTTGCTGATTGCCCAGCTCTTGATCGTCTGTGCGATCTGTATAATGGCACTATCAGATCCGGCGCTGGGGCAGGCACATTTGCAGCAAATGGCACTGGGCGCGGTGCTGCTCGGTTTCTCTGCAGCCACTCAGGATATTGTCATTGATGCTTACCGTATTGAGCTGGCAGAAACCCAAATGCAAACGGTACTGGCCTCGACCTATAATGCCGGTTATCGAATCGGGATGATTGTCGCAGGCGCAGGGGCATTGTTCCTTGCTGCGTATTTGGGGACTGCCAAAGGCAATTATATTTATGATGCCTGGAAGTGGACTTATCTGGCGATGGCAGCGGTGATGCTGGTGGTGATTATTACCACCTTATCCATACGTGAACCTCAAGTAAACCGGGTCTATAAGAATTATGTGCGCAGTGACTACTTTCGTCTGGTGGGCGTCTTCTTTGTCGCCGTCATCAGTTTTGTCCTGAGCTATATCTATTCAGGTAATCTGGTCGCCAGTATTACCGAACAGTTCACCATTCAAGATACTTTTGCCTTGTTCTGCTTTGAAGCCTTACGCTTTATCGGTTCTGGTGCGGCCGCCTTTGCCATTGGGGCCAGCTTGGTGAAAATGGGCGCGGTCAACAAGCAGATGGCCTATGAAACCTGGGTCCATCCGGTGGCAGATTTCTTTAAGCGTTATGGCTTGAAACTGGCATTGGTCCTGTTGCTGCTGATCGGTTTTTATCGGGTCTCGGATATTATTGCCGGGGTCATTTCCAATGTGTTTTATCAGGATCTGAATTTCAGCAAGGAACAGATTGCCGAAGCGGTGAAGGTCTATGGCGTGATTTTCTCGCTTCTGGGTGGTTTCCTTGGCGGGCTGCTGGCGCAGAAAATGAACATCATGAAACTGATGTTTGTGGGCGCAATTTTGGCCTGCTCGACCAACCTGATTTTTATCGGCTTGGTTAAATCCGGACAAAAGTTAGAGCCGGTTGAAATTCAGGTCGGGCAGCAACGCTATCAGGCAGACACTGATGATGTGGGCTACTGGAAAGTGAATATTCCAGCACAGGTGCTGGCGAATGCAACGCAGGTGCAGGTACAGGCCGCGTATAGTAATGCCGCTGATGC
>CANQWW010000011.1 GCA_947627655.1 uncultured Acinetobacter sp.
TACGCGTGTTTCGTTTGAAGCTGGCATGACCCAATTCGGCGGCAGCGCAATTTTCCTGTCTTCACGTGATACCCAGCTGGGTCGTGGTGAGCCAATTGAAGATTCAGCGCGTGTAATATCCAGCATGCTGGATATCGTCATGATCCGTACCTTCGGTCATGACATTGTGGAGCGCTTTGCCTCTTATTCTAAAGTTCCCGTCATTAATGCGCTGACTGATGACCACCATCCTTGTCAGCTTTTAGCAGACATGCAGACTTATCTGGAACACCGTGGTCCAATCGAAGGCAAAACGGTAGCCTGGATTGGTGATGGCAACAACATGTGTAATTCTTATATTGAAGCTGCACACATGTGGGGTTTTAAACTGAAAATTGCCGCACCTAAAGGTTATGAACCTCAAGAAAAATTCCTGTCTGAATTTGCCCACTGTGTAGAACTGGTCGACTCTGCGGAAGATGCAGCGGTGAATGCTGATCTGATCGTGACCGATGTTTGGGCAAGCATGGGACAAGAAGAAGAGCAAAAAATCCGTGAAAAAGCATTTGCTGATTATCAAGTGAATGAGCGTTTGATGGGCTTGGCGCACCAAGACTGTCTGTTCATGCACTGTCTGCCTGCACACCGCGGTGAAGAAATTTCAGAAAATATGCTGGATCATAAAAATGCTGTGGTTTGGG
Organism: uncultured Acinetobacter sp.; assembly: GCA_947627655.1. Taxonomy (GTDB): domain Bacteria; phylum Pseudomonadota; class Gammaproteobacteria; order Pseudomonadales; family Moraxellaceae; genus Acinetobacter. The sequence goes on from CANQWW010000011.1 coordinate 681, forward strand.
ATGAAGCAGAAAACCGCTTGCATGCTCAAAAAGCATTGGTTGAATTCCTGATCAATGAAAATCTAAAAAAAGACTGATTTCGGTTTGATTAAAAAGCACCTCGATGAGGTAATGCCAGTCAGTTAAGAGATTGACTGGCATTTTTTTGGGTATTTCTGTGGTTTCCCTTTCACAACTCGTGGGTAGTTTCTACTTCTTTTTTTCGGTAAAACATACCTTTTAGATTTTTCCATTAAACTTTCTAGATGTTTAGGCAAATTACCTGCGGAAGCCAAAGAATCAAACTTCAATAGGTTAAGGATAGCAATAGAGGTAATATGAAAGCTCATTCTCAAAGGACTGACTTTTGCACGTTGCGCTATATATTTCATTTGTCTTCTTAGAATATTATAGGCAATAAAGACTCCCCATAATTCTTGATAAATCAAGGCAGGTTGTTTACTCCTTAAATGCTTCCCTTCCTGTAAGTTACTCTTGATTTCTCGGTAACACATTTCTATTTCCCAACGCTGGGCATAGAGTTTTGCTAAAGCTAATAATAGATATCTCTTTGAATCTATTAGTGAAGTGATATAACGTCTAATCTTACCTGCCTGCTCAACCTCAATGAGACGTGCCTCCCAATAATCTCCTAAGGCTGGATTAAGTTTTTTAGCTCTTGTTGATATCGGCATTCTAATATGAAAGTCATGTTGCGAATTACGCTTCACAATCTCATACCGTAAATTATCTTTTGCACGCATAAGCCAATGACTTTCTTCTGCACGCTTTTGCCACCCGATGAGAAAATCTGCAGAGAAATAGGCTCGATCAAATAGGGTAATACTGTGTGAACAAGGAGATAATTGACTTGCCAGTGTGAGTTCACCTTGATCCATACTGCCTATTTGAGCATCTATAATTTCATGGGTCGCAGCATTTACTAAGCAGGTTGCTCTCACTTGTGGATAAGGAGCATCAGCAGTTTTTCCTTTAGATGAACCAAAGTGTGCAAAATTCTCATCTGTATAAGGCATAGACCAAACAACACCATCAACAGCGCACACACTCAGACCGTGAAAGTTTGAGTATTGCTGCTGAGATTCTTCAAACCAGGCTTGGCTAAGTAAAGAAAATAGCGCATTTAAAGGTTCTGATCCTAAACGTTGTCGTGCTTGTACTACTGCGCTAGGAACACAATATTCTGTTGTACCAAATACAAGTTTTAGTTGTTCTACGACATATCCGATAGGTTAATTTCGAAATAAAGCGAGTCCAATGACAAGCCATACCACATGTTCAGCGGGTAACTTCCTTCTTCTAATTGATGCCTTACCTGTTTGATGCAGACTTTCCTCAATCCAGTTGAAATCAATAAGTTCACTAAAATGGCTAAGTGAAGGTAAAGAATGTTGAAGGGTGCAATCTAAATTTTCAGATAAAGTCATAAAAAAAAATGAGCGTATTTACATACACTCATTTTTACTACATTTTACTAATATTTGCTTAACTGACTGGCATTACCTCGATGAGGTGATTTTTTATACACTCGCTTTTTCTCACCAAAAAAAGAAGCCCATATATATTGTTTAAAATAAGTGTTAGCTTATTTCAGAAGCTTTATTCATGATATTTTGCATATAAGAACTCAGATCTTTATTTATGGATAGAGACCATCACAAACACCTTGGTCAGATGTTATAAATAACAGTGCTGCAATTGCTTGTTCACTTTATTCATGTTTTTATGAACTCACAGAATACTTAGTTTGTTATGTGATCCTTATGAAATATAAAATTAATTTAATTGCTATTTTAGGACTTGGTCTCGGTATATTCGCTTCTCAAACCTACGCATCTGAATTTGACCAATATCTGCAAGAAAAACAGATTATTGACAGCAAATATAAAATTAAGAAAAAAAATGAATTGAATGAGCTACTTTCAGTCTTAAGTGCTGAAGATTCTAAGACCCTCCCCTTACAAATTGATCAAAATACGGTGATTGAGCAGCTCCAGTTAAGTGCCAATAAAACCCGGCTCAAAGGTTTAATTATTACCCCTGACTTTGCTCAGTTTGAGCAGGACTTAGGCCGTAAGGAAGTCGTGAAACTGATTCGTAAAAATTTGCTGAATAACTGTGAAATTTTCTTTGAACACCGTTATCAGATAGAAAATCCTTACAAGGTAGAACTCGTACTCAGTTCTGCAAAAAATACCTATGAAGTAGCAATCTCTCAAAAAGACTGCAAATAATATTCTCGCTATTGAGACAAAATTTTAAGAATAATTACCTGATTCTTTTAAAATGCTAACACCTAAAAAGTCAGGTGAATATTCAAGTTTTAGAGCAAGATGATTAACGGACCAAGCCTTGAGGTTGTAGAATAATAATCAGCGCACCGAAAAGTACTACTGCTCCACCAAGTAGATCCCAACGGGACAGGCTTACCTGATCCACAAAACGCAACCACATCAGTGCGCTGAAGATATAAATACCGCCATAAGCAGCATATATACGGCCTGAAGCCGCGGGATGCAACGTTAACAGCCAGACAAATGCTGCCAAGGCCAGCGCCGTCGGCACCCAAAGCCAGTGGCTCCTTCCCTGATTTAAAATCAAATATGGAAAATAACATCCTAGAATTTCCATGAGTGCAGTGACCAGGAATAGACAGAACGTGGTGAGTAATTTGGTAAATTGAAATTCCATATTTTTTATATCAACAGTTACAACAATTTTTATATGATCAGGACAATAAAATACCCCGTGCCAGCACGGGGTATTTTAGTTAATTATTACAAGAGATTAAGCAGGTTCAGTAGGCTGATCTTCAAATACTTCCAGCTTCAGCCCCACCGCCTTGCCATTTTCCTTACGCGCAGATACTGCAACATTACCGCCAGTTTCAGCCAGTTCACCAAACAGGATCATTTCAGCCAGCGGTTTTTTCAGATGTTCCTGAATCAGGCGTTGCATTGGACGTGCGCCCATCAGGCGATCATAGCCAGTTTCAGCCATCCATTCTCGTGCACTCTGATCCACTTCCAGCACCACTTTCTTCTCATCCAGTTGCGCCTGCAATTCAGTCAGGAACTTGTCTACCACACTTTCAATTACAGTCGTTGGCAATGCCTTAAACTGAATCACGCCATCAAGACGGTTACGGAATTCTGGCGAGAATGCTTTTTTCATCGCTTCCTGGTTATCGTTACTGTTGTCCTGCTCCATAAAGCCGATGCTGACACGTGAAATACTCTCCGCCCCAATATTGGTGGTCAGTACCAACACCACGTTACGGAAATCTGATTTACGGCCATTATTGTCTGTTAATGAGCCATGGTCCATGATTTGCAGCAACAGGTTAAATACATCTGGATGCGCTTTTTCAATTTCGTCCAAAAGTAGGACACAGTGCGGATTCTTGTGAATCGCATCCGTCAGCAAACCACCCTGGTCGAAACCAACGTAACCTGGAGGCGCACCAATCAAGCGAGAAACCGCATGACGCTCCATGTACTCGGACATGTCGAAACGTACCAGCTCTACACCCAGCAGTTTTGCCAGCTGTTTGGTCACTTCGGTTTTACCTACCCCAGTAGGACCGGCAAAGACAAAGCTACCTACAGGCTTATCCGGAGATTTAAGACCAGCACGTGACAGTTTGATCGCAGAAGCTAATGCTTCAATTGCTTCATCCTGACCAAAGACCACACGTTTCAGATCACGTTCTAGATTTTCCAGTACAGTCTTGTCGTCTTTAGAAACAGTTTTTGGCGGGATACGGGCAATCTTCGACACGATATCTTCAATATTTTCAACCGTAATCAGGCTATCATCCTGCTCTGTTTTCAGACGGCGTTGTGCGCCCGCCTCATCAATTACATCAATGGCTTTATCCGGTAAGAAGCGGTCATTGATAAATTTCGCTGACAGCTCTACCGCAGAAACCAGCGCCTGATCGTCATATTTCACATGATGGAAATCTTCAAACTTGGTTTTCAGACCCCGTAAAATATCAATCGTTTCAGAAATAGATGGCTCATTGACATCAATTTTTTGAAAGCGGCGTGATAAAGCATGATCTTTTTCAAAGACCTGACGATATTCCTGGAAAGTTGTCGAACCAATGCAGCGTAAAGAGCCATTGGCCAACGCCGGCTTGATCAGGTTAGAGGCATCCATGGTACTGCCCATACTTGAGCCAGCACCAATAATCATATGAATTTCGTCAATGAACAAGACGGCTTCCGGTTTCTTCTTCAACGCATTTAACAGCTGTTTTAAACGTTTTTCAAAGTCGCCTCGGTACTTGGTTCCTGCAACCAGTGCACCAATATCCAGACTGTAAATTTCTGCATGCTCAAGTGGTTTTGGCGCTTTGCCATTCACAATCAGCCACGCTAAACCTTCGGCAATTGAAGTTTTACCGACACCTGGGTCACCGACCAGCAAAGGATTGTTTTTACGACGGCGGCACAGGATCTGGGCTGCACGTTCAATCTCTTTTTCACGACCAATCAGTGGGTCTGTTTTGCCCTTTTGTGCTTCGTGGTTCAAGTTCGTGGTGTAGAGATCCAATGGACCTGAGGCGTTGGAAGCCGCAGATTCGCCATCCAGGTCTTCAATTTCTTCTTCGCCCTGCACTTCTTCCTTACGGGTGCCGTGCGAAAGGTATTGCGTCAGAGTCAGACGATTAATCTGATGGCGTTTTAGTAAGTACACTGCAAATGAATCACGTTCAGAGTACATCGCAACCAGAATATCAGCACCTTCAACGGTACGATCGCCGCCACTGGACTGGACATGGAAAATGGCACGTTGCAAGATCCGGTCAAAACTTTCGGTTGGGTGTGGAGCTTGATCGTTATTTTCACCGAGTTTTGGAGTGTGTTGCTCTACGTATTCTTCAAGTTCTTTACGTAGCACAATAATGTCAGCACCACATGCTTTTAATGCATTTACGGCAGCATCATTGTCGAGTAAAGCCAATAATAAATGTTCTACTGTCAGAAACTCATGTCTCTTTTGACGAGCCATGCTAACAGCCAAACGTAGTGATACTTCTAATTGACGACTGAGCATGCAACCCCCTTAATCTTTAGGTTCAATCTGGCAAAGTAATGGATGACCTTGAGATCGAGCGTAATTATTGACCTGGTTCGCTTTTGTTTCCGCAATATCTCGTGGATAGACGCCAGCAACACCTTTTCCTTCATAATGTACAGTTAGCATTACTTGAGTGGCTTGGTCAAGATTCATTGCAAAGTATTGTTGTAAAATTTCAATTACAAACTCCATAGGGGTGTAATCGTCATTCAATAATACCACTGCATAGAGCGGTGGACGTTTCAGTTCTGGTGGTGCGGTTTGCACGGCAATATCAGAATTTTCATCATCAGCAGGGTCGTTTGCTAAGCGCGGACTAATGTGCCAGTCAACAATACCAGACTGATAAAAGGAGTTTTTAATTTCAATTAGACAAATATGACGCTTGTTGCTTGGCATAAATTTACAATTCACATTTAGTTTGCATTTGCTTCAGTCTGTGGAATTTCAGACAGGAAAGCAGATTGATTTTCGACCGCCTGGCCCTTACTCCAGCTAAAACGGCGAGTTACAGGCTTGGCACCGGTCAGGCGCACTTCCATGAATTCAGGCACAAAACCTTTCGGCATGGTCCAGCGACCGGTCAGGCGTTCATAGTTTTCAAAATTAAAGTTTTTGTCTGGCATTGGCACGACCAGAACTTCGGTGCCACGAATCAGACGCAATTCTACTGCACCCGAAACCCTGGCTTTGCTTGGACTCACTTGGATTAAGTCCAACTGATATTCAAAGGCATTTTCAGGCAATGGCTTGACCGCAATATGCTGTACAGACAAAGGCAGACCACCACGCTGACGCAAGATTTCCCGATAGAGGATCGCCAAGCTTTCAGACTGGGTATGTTCATCACGGGCCTTGTTGACCGCAACATACAGATCATTGGCATTATTAACGGCCAGATCACGCTCTTGTATGGTGGTGTTCAAGGTCTTATTCAAAGATTCCAGACCGGATTTCTGCTTTTGTACGACTTCAACCAGTTGTGCGGCATCTGCCTCAAAACCGACTGCCGTCAAACCCTGACGATGACCCACCGTATAACCCAGTAAGCCACTGCTCAGCACAAGGACTGCCGCACCGATTGCAAACGGCATATTACCTTTTAAAAAAGGCATTTTTTCCTTGTCATCCGGGGTCATATCGTTGGGTTCAGTATTTTGCATTGTGATCTCTTCTATCTTTTGCAAGACACACATTTAAATCGAAATTCAAATGTGTGTGAAGTTCTAATACGTTTTTTATGGTAATAACGCAATATTTTGCAGACCTGCATGTTCAGCACAGCCGAACATCAGGTTCATATTCTGTACGGCCTGACCAGCTGCACCTTTCACCAGATTATCCTGGGCAACCAGAATCACCAGCTTGGTCGGTTGTGGCTTATACAACGCAATACGCAGTTCATTGGCACCACGCACTGAACGTGTTTCTGGTGAGCTACCCGCTGGCATCACATCTACAAATTGCTCATTGGCATAGAACTGTTCATAGAGTGCCTGTAAGTCAGCTTGCTGGCCTGCTTCGGTTAAATCAATATAAATCGTCGATAACATACCGCGAATCATCGGCACCAAGTGTGGTACAAACAAAATATGTTCAAATACCCCTTTCTGACCTGAGATATTTTCTAATGCTTCAACAATCTCGGGATGATGACGATGACCTGCTACCCCATAAGCCTTAAAGTTATCCGAGTTTTCAGAATAGATCATGCCGAGGCTGGCTTTACGACCTGCACCCGATACGCCTGATTTGGCATCAATAATAATACTTTCAGGTTTTACCAAAGCATCGCTTGATTTCAACACCGGGGCAAGACCCAACTGTACAGTCGTTGGATAGCAGCCCGGGTTACCAATCACGTTTGCCTGCTTGATCTTGTCACGGTTCAATTCAGATAAGCCATAGACTGAATCTTTTAAGAGTTCTGGGCAGGCATGCTGCATGCCATACCATTTTTCAAATTGAGCTAAGTCTTGCAAACGGAAGTCCGCAGCCAAATCGATCACTTTGGTATTTGCTGCCACCAGTTCTTCCGCATGCTTCATTGCCACACCGTGTGGCGTCGCAAAAAATACAACGTCGCATTGTTTAAGCGCATCAATATTGAGGTCTGAATAGCAAAGGTCTGTATGTCCACGTAAGCTTGGGAACATATCGTCTACACGACGACCATTTTCAGTACGTGAAGTCAGCACTTTTACTTCTGCATTTGGATGTCGCAGTAATAGACGCAACAATTCAACGCCTGTATACCCTGTTCCACCGACAATACCTACTGAAATCACGACGATTACCTCAAACTAAATATTTGCTTTATCAAGGCTAGTATGACAGGAACTTGCGCTTTTCTAAACTGTTTCACTGGGGTTTGGTTGTTTTTTATTAACGCTCTCATTTTTCTAGTTTATTTTGACTTAAGATTTTAAAGAATGTTATAGGTTTGCTTAGGCTATTTATAAAAATAAGAAAAGTCGCATCATGCGACTTCTTCTCATCTCATGGCTTAAACTACAAAGAATCCATGGGTACCATCTTTCTTCAGCTGATCGACCAGCCCGTACTCCCAGTCCAAATACGCCTGCATCGCCTCGAAAGAATTATCTGTGCCCTCATAAGGACGTTTATAACGGTCGATCTGTAGAGACAAAGTTTGAACATCTTCAATGGTGAGTTCAAAGCCTGTATTTTTCCAGCCGGTATTACCGCCTTCTAGGATATAAAGTTCCTGACCTTGTGCCAGATAAGGCTCAATGTCTTCAGCTGTAAATGTTGCCAATATGGCTGCGCCACAGGTCAGTACAATCACATCCTTGGCCTGAAATTCAGCTTGCTGAATCAGTTCAATAGCATCCGCTTTGAGTAGCCATGCTGCGCCAGGCACATGTCCTTTCTTGTACTGAGCAAATGGCAGTACATCCCAAATGGCGATATCTTTTTGCTGTTTGAGTTCAACTAATGCATCAGGTGAAATCACTGGAATTTCCTTAGCTGGCGGTACTCGCGGCTTCCAAACACCTTGTTCAGTCAGTACTGCTTTAAAATCAGTTTCCAGTACATAGACTTCCCAATTCATTTGGCCTAACCATGACGCAGTCATATAAGCGCGCACTAATTGATCATCCACCAGTACGATACGCGCACCACGAACAGCAGCATTATGATCGGTTTCCTGAACTAACTGACCACCAGCTACCCAGCGTGAACCTGGTAAATGCCCCTTAATATATTCATCGTCATCGCGTACATCAAATACATAGGTCGTACGCGTTTGATCAGCCTTAAACTGATTTAACTGTTCTAGCGAAATGGTTTGTACTTTGGCTTTTGCCGCAAGTTGTTTGGAATTTTCCAGTAGTTCAGGTTTTAAAGCAGTTTGTGTATTTTTAAAAGATCGGTTTTGACCTTGCTCTAATGATTGTCCTGCCAAAGTCCAACCAATAGTTCCATTACGTAAGGCATAAACAGGATGTGGAATCTGTGCATTAACCAAAGATTGCGTCCCGATAATGCTACGGGTACGTCCGGCACAGTTGACGATAATCGTGGTATTTTCATCTTTCACCAAAGACGGCGCACGCAACACCAGTTCAGCACCCGGTACGCTTTGTCCAGTTGGAATACTCATCGTATTATATTCATCAAAACGGCGAGCATCCAGAATCACGATATTTTCATTAGCATCAATCTTGGCTTGCACTTCTTCAGCACTTAGCGATGGCGTATGTTTAAAATGCTCGACCCATTCACCAAATGCTTTGGTTGCAGAATTTACATCAATAAATAGCTCACCACCATCACATTGCCAGGCATCTGCCCCACCTTTCAGAAGATAAACCTGACTATAGCCATAGCGTGTCAGTTTTTCATAGGCACGTCCTACCCGGCCATCGCCATCATCATAGATCACGATTGTGGTTTCCAAACGCGGGATACGATTCAAAATTTCGACTTCCAGTCGAGATAAAGAAATATTGGTGGCAAATAAAGGATGAGCTTGGGCATAGATATGTTCTTCACGTAGATCGACAATGGCGATTTCTTCGCGCGCAAGTAGTTTTGCTCGAATCTGAGCATAATTCAGTTCTGGAATCTGGGACATGGAAGATCTCTTAGGTTTGCTTAGGCTATTTTTTGAAACAGGAAAAGCCCCGATGAGTATCGAGGCTTTTAATATTATTGAGCGTTATAGATATCTGATGTTTTGGCATCAATCGTGTTTGGAATCAACTTTTCATTAAAGAATGCATCTGAAATTTTTTGCTGTTCCGGTATATCATCAATAGATACGGATTGCACGTTATAGCTTCGATTCGCATTGGCTTTCAATACCACTTCTTGCGGCAAGTTACCCCATAATGGCGCCAGGATTTTTGCTGCTTCATCTGGATTAGCTTTTACCCAAGCTGCTTTTTCTTTTAAGGTCTCAATCACATCATTCAAGATCGCAGGATTTTCCTGAGCAAAGTTATGACCAGTTAAGTAGTAACGTGTATAACTGGCCAGACCATCACCTGATGCCAGAACTTTGGCATGTTGCACTACAGTACCACTGGATACATACGGTTCCCAAGTCACCCAGGCATCTACACCGCCATGCTCAAATGCTGCACGACCATCAGCCGGGCTGAGCCATGCCGGAGTAATATCTGAGAAACTTAAACCTGCCTGATTGAGCGCTGCAATTAACAAGTAATGACTACCCGCAGCCTTGGTTACTGCAATCTTTTTGCCTTTCAGATCAGCAATCGTTTTGATGCTGGAATGTTGTGGAATCAAAATCGCCTGTGCATTTGGAGATGCAGTTTCTTTGGCATAATAAGTCAAATTGGCTTTAACAGCTTGAGCAAATACAGGAACCGTATCTGCCACATCCGCAGTCACATCGATACTACCTACATTCAATGCTTCTGCTAAAGGCTGACCACTGGTAAATTCATGCCAGCTGACTTTGACATTTTTTTCAGCCAGTTTCTTTTCCAATTCCCCGGTTTCTTTCAACAAGGTCATGAGTGTAGAGGATCGCTGGTAACCAATACGGACTGTATCTGCCTGATAAGCAGTTTCTTCGACTTTTTCTTGTGGTGCTTCTGCCTTATTACATGCAGTCAAAAACACACTGAAAATAAGTGTGAAAATGAATAATAACCTGGATTGAACCATCGTAATCTACTCTATGTGCTGGAAAATACAGCTTCTAGACTTATAGTTAAAAAGACTAAGAAACGATTAATTTTTCCGCATTTTAGATAAGCAAATCAGGAATTAAAAATAATCAATTTTCATAAGTGCAGCAGAAATTATTCAAACTCATTTTTATATAAATTTATGATTTAAATATTATTTTTAAGAAATTATATATTAAATGATTCTTCTCTTAATTCGAACTAATCCACCATGGCATTATTGTATTTTTCAAAATTTTGCGATGACTTGAATAAGCTGGATCATGCTTCGCGACTTCCGCCCAAAAACGTGGACTATGGTCAAAATGACGAGTATGCGCCAATTCATGCACACAGAGATACCGTACAATATTTTCGGGAAAAAGCACCAAGGCGCTGTTGAGCATGATGTCATGTTTAGCCGAGCAACTGCCCCATCTTGTTTTGGGCTGGCGGATATTACAGAGATTAAATGGGAGCTGGATGTCCTGACTGATGTTAGCTAGATAAAGAGGTAATTGATCTTTTGCATAAGCAAGCACAAAGGCTTTTAAATAATTTTCCGGATGACGGTCACTAATGCAAAGTTGATGGTTATGCTCATCAAGAACAAAAGATTTTTTTTGCGTTTGATAAATAATCATTAAGGGGTGTTCTAAGTTAAATAATTTGACTTCTGTTGGCAGGCTTCGATCCTGTAGCCCTGTTTTTTCCTGCTGTTTCTGCCATGTTTCAATCATCCATTGTTCGGATTGTTTTAAGAAATCCTGTACTTGGTGCTGAGTACAAAACTGCGGCACAGTTAATTTAATTTGCGTCGGCTCGACACGCAGCCTTAAGCGTGTGGCACGTAATTTTCGGGTGATTTGGATTTCTGGAAGGTTTGGGGTCATGGCTATTATTTTATAATTTAAATCCTCCCTAACCCTCCTTTTACAAAGGAGGGAAAATCACCTAAATATATTCAGGTGAAAAGTCCCCCTTTATCAAAGGGGGATTTAGGGGGATTCTAATAGAATAGATTAAACCGCAGTACGCTCTTCAATCCCGTTATCTGTGGCTACAACAGCAATATCAGCTTTGTTAATTGCAAATATACCGTTACATACTACACCTGGAATATCGTTGATGGTTTTTTCCAGTTCAAGTGCATTCAGAATATTCAGGTTATGAACATCTAAAATCACGTTACCGTTGTCAGTCACCACGCCTTCACGGTAAGCAGGATCGCCACCCAGCGCAACCAGTTTACGTGCTACCGCAGAACGTGCCATTGGAATCACTTCTACAGGTAACGGAAAATCACGGCCCAACTGCTCTACCCATTTCGAGTCATCTACGATACATACAAATTTCTTGGCAATTGAAGCCACGATTTTTTCACGAGTCAGCGCAGCGCCACCGCCTTTGATCATATGCATATGACGGTCAATTTCATCTGCACCATCGACATAGGCATCTAAACCGCCTACGCTGTTCATATCCACCACTTCGATACCCAGTTTTTTCAGACGCTGTGCCGTCGCTTCAGAACTTGCCACAGCAGCTTCCAATTGAAGCTCAGGTAAAAGTTCGATTAAGAAGTTTACCGTACTCCCTGTACCAACGCCTAAAATGCCCCCTTTTGGCAAGTGTTTTAAAGCCGCTTTGGCTGCAGCTTGCTTTTTCTCATCTTGGGTTGCATATAGACTCATGACATCACTCAACTATTTTAGACTTTTGCAGTATTTTTAAACCGCAAAGCCATGGGGTTTGTTACAATAAGCCCCTATTTTAAACTGTTAGATGGAAAATTAATATGCTGTCTCGTTTGGTTCGACAAATTTTACAAGCAACGGTTTATGATGTTGCAATCGAAACTCCACTCGAAGCAGCGCCACGAATTAGCGAACGACTTAAAAATAATATTCGCTTTAAACGTGAAGATTTACAACCGGTCTTTTCATTCAAACTACGCGGTGCTTATAACCGTATTAGTCAATTACCGAAATCACAACTCGAACGTGGCGTGATCACCGCTTCAGCAGGCAACCATGCGCAAGGCGTGGCATTGTCAGGGAAAAAGCTCGGTATCCGCGCGATGATTGTGATGCCAAAAACCACACCTGATATTAAAGTTCAGGCAGTGAAACGTCTGGGCGGTGAAGTGGTATTGCATGGTGATTCTTTTGATGTTGCCAATAAATATGCGATCCAACGCGCCCAAGAAGATGGCATGACCTTTATTCCGCCTTATGACGATGAACTGGTCATGGCAGGTCAAGGTACAATTGCCAATGAAATCCTACGTCAATGGCGCGATGTTGATTATGTATTTGTAGCAGTTGGCGGTGGCGGTCTCATCGCAGGTGTGGCCGCTTATTTAGGCGATGTTGCACCGCATGTAAAAGTTATTCCAGTTGAATATGACGAATCTGCATGTTTAAAAGCTGCATTAGCAGCCAATGAGCGTGTAGCGCTTCCATCGGTCGGTTTATTTGCCGACGGTACTGCGGTTGCGCAAATCGGCGCTAAACCATTTGATGTCATTCGTCTGCAAAAATCAGACAATTCAGGTCCAATCGTTGAACCAAATGTAGTTTTAGTCAATACCGATGAAATCTGTGCTGCCATTAAAGACACCTATGACGAATGCCGTAGTATTGTCGAACCATCAGGGGCCATGGCACTGGCAGGTATTAAAAAATACGTTGAAGAACAGGGTATCGAAGGCAAAAATATTGTTTCGATTGTTTGCGGCGCCAACATGAACTTTGACCGTCTACGCTACATTGCAGAACGGACAGAATTGGGTGAACGTAAAGAAGCAATCTTTGCGGTCACCATTCCTGAAGAAAAAGGTGCATTCCTGAAATTCTGTCGTGCCCTGCAAGGCCGTAATATTACTGAATTTAATTACCGTGCCAGTCATGCAACTGCTGCTCAGGTCTTTGTGGGTATTAGTCTAAAAAGTGGTGAAAAAGAGCGTCAGGAAATTTTTGAGACGCTGAAATACCAATATGATGTCGATGATCTGTCTGATGATGAAGTGGCCAAATTGCATATTCGTTACTTGGTCGGTGGTCATGCTGACATCGAAAATGAACGTCTGTTCCGGGTAGAATTCCCAGAACGTCCAGGCGCATTACTGACCTTCCTGGAGCGTCTCGGCCCAACCCATAACATTACTCTGTTCCATTACCGTAACCATGGTGCAGCTGAAGGCCGTGTATTGGTGGGCCTTGAAGCAGAAGATGCGCAACAAAACCCGGATGGTCTGATTGAAACGCTGGAAAGCATTACCTATCCATATCAGGAAGTCACCAACAACCTGGGCTATCAACGTTTTCTAAAATAATTGCTGAGTGATTTCTCACTTTTAAGAACCGTCTTTCGAGACGGTTTTTTATTGCTTAAAAAATTATTGCGAGATTTAGAAAAAGTGATGAAATGCAAATGGCTGAAAACTGAATAAAACACTAAGATAGGCGCATGAATTAATTGAATGTGTAAATATAAGCACAAGGACGTCAGGAAAAATTATGGCACTTTTTGCAGTCATTGGCCTGGGAAGTTTTGGCGCTACAGTCGCCACCCAGCTCATGTCATTGAATCATGATGTGATTGGTATCGATGCCAATAAAAAATATGTGGAAAATATTGCCGATCATATTACCCATGCTGTCATTGCAGATGCCACTGATGAACATGTCCTGGATGAGCTAAATATTAACCGCTGTGAGGCGGTGGTGGTGGCCATTGGAGAAGACATTGAAGCCAGCATCTTATGTGTGCTGCATTTGAAAAACTTGGGAATCAATAAAATCTGGGTCAAAGCCAAATCCAAGGCCCACCATATGATTTTAACCCATCTCGGTGTCAGCAAAATTATTCACCCTGAGGAAGATATGGGTGTGCGGATTGCCCAGTCTCTCAGCTATCCGATGGTCAGCCGCTATATGGCACTGGAAGATGAGCATTTTATCGTCCGCATTGAGATTCATGCTGACCACAGTGGGACGCGTTTACATCAACTGATGGATCATGTCCCAGAAATTAAAACCATTCTGCACAAACGTGGTTCCGAGGTGCAATATAGCCTTGATCCTCACCTCATCCTCCAGGAGGGTGATATTTTGGTCATTGAAGGCCTGCTAGAACCTTTACGCCGTTTATCCAGACATTTTAAACAAGTATGAAAATTAACTTGCCTCAAAACAGGACCATTAACTTAAGTCCACCCAGTATCATTGCCTTGGGTTTTTTAGGCCTGATTCTGATCGGCTCACTCTTACTGATGTTACCGATCGCTCACCATCAGGAAGTGCACTGGCTAGAGGCCGTGTTTACAGCGACCTCTGCTGTAACCATCACCGGCTTATCGGTCGTCAACGTCGGCGAATCTTATACCGTATTTGGTAAAATCGTCATTATGCTATTACTGCAATGCGGTGGACTGGGTTTTATGACCTTTGCTATTCTGGCGGCCATGAGTCTGGCTCCGAAAATGGGGCTTAAACAACAAGTCATGGCGCAGGAAACGATTGGCCAAACTAGTCTAAAGAAAATCAGCTTTACCATTAAAGGCGTATTTCTCTATTCCCTGTTTTTTGAAGCCATTGGCACAGTGATACTCACCATTGCCTGGCTGCAGGACTATAATTTTAGTCAGGCTTTTTTCTATGCGGCCTTTTATAGTGTTTCTGCTTTTAATAATGGCGGTTTTTCCCTGTTTCCAAACAGCTTGATGAGTTTCTCCGGGCAATATTTTGTCACCTTTACCATCAGTATGCTGTATATCCTGGGTGGAATTGGCTTTTTAGTGCTGATGGATGTACGCAAACATATGCGCTGGAAAAAACTCAGTACCAACAGCAAGTTAATTCTGAGCACAATCGCTGGGCTGAACCTGTCAGCCTTTATCATCATTTGGATATTGGAAGCCAGCAATCCACAAACGTTAGGACTTATGAGTTTAGGCGATCAGGCGGTGAATGCCTGGTTCCAGGCGACTGTCCCCCGTTCTTCCGGCTTTCATAGTCTGCCTTTAGATCAGATGACCAATGCTTCCACACTGGTCACCATGTTTCTGATGTTTATTGGCGGTGGCTCATTGAGTACTGCGGGTGGAATCAAAGTGGGAACCTTTATTATTGTAGTCATCAGTGTAATCAGTTTTCTGCGTCGTGAAGATGAAATCCGCCTGTTCCGGCACTCGATTCCCGAAAAAACCACCTTTAAGGCCCTGGCTGTGGTCTGTATTACGGCATTGCTAATTATGGGTGGTTTTATGAGTCTGCTGATTCTGGAACCCGAGCAGGATTTTCTGGACCTGCTCTTTGAAACGGTATCTGCTGCTTGTACAGTTGGCCTGTCACGCGGTGTTACCCCAGAATTGCAACCGGCCAGCCTGCTTATTTTAATGTTATTGATGTTTGCCGGGCGATTAGGACCTCTGACGCTCGCCTATTTTATTGCAACACCGAAAAAGAGCCGACTCAAACACCCACCTGCTGAAATTCAGGTGGGCTAAAAAGGTACATGAAAAAAATCCACGCAACGGCGTGGATTTTTCATTAGATGAGAAGTTTAGTTAGAACCAGTTCATCAAAGATACACCTAGCCCGACATAAGTCGCTCTGTGGTTATAATCAATCAGGCTTTCGCCATAACCATCAAAGAGCTGAAAATGACCACGTAAACGGCCACTGATCGGGAATGACCAGTCAAACTGGGCTGCGCCATGACTATCATCTCCGCCTTTTAGACTATGACGTAACATCAAAGAAAAATCATGCTCTTTCCAGCGATAGAATGCGGTCAGATCACCCCGTCCGATATAATTTTTGATGTCCGGATTATTGTCATCATTCGCATCTTCTTCAATGCGGTACCAGGGACGTAGCATCAGGGCAAAATTGTTCTTCTCAAAGCCCAGATTCAGCATCACCCGGTTCCAGCTACGTGACAAAGGGTCAGAACGACCATTGGACTGATGATTAAAGGTCAGTCCTAACATACGCCAATCTAGACCTAAAATATCGTAATTGGTACGAAAGACCAGACTGGCTTCTGGTTCATAGTTGGTTTCACGGAAAGGACGTGATTCATCGCTGTTATACACTTGCCAACGTGAAGACTGGGTATAACCCAACCAGATGTCACCATTGTCTCCAAACAGATTTTCTACGGCTTTGGTCTTCAGCGATAGCTGGAATTTGGCTTCCATCGACGTCAGATTCTGCTGCTGCTCCTGGGTGACCGTGTTATTCGGATTTTCACTTTTTGGGCGTTCGTTTTTATCGGTGGTCCAGAAACCCGGCATTAAATAAACCGGCTGATAGGCCCGGATATTCCAGGTACCCAGCTTGCTTTCTGGCGACAATTCCCAGCGGCCATCCAGTAAAGACTGGTTCGGTTTCAGCTGCGAACCTTCAGATATAACATTAGACACCCGCTGTTCAATTTTCGCTTTCAAGTTATCCGGTTCAGGCGCGATTTCTGCAGCGGCAAGGCGCTCAGAAACCAGGAGTGGCTTTTCTGCTTCAGAAAGCTTAAATACTGCATCGTAACAGGACAAACGTTCGGTATTGCTTTCCACAGCTGCACAAGCCTCTGCCGTTGCCGGCATCGGACTACTTGGGATCTGTATTTCCTCTGCATATACTGGCGCCCCACTAAAACAGCCGAGCAAAATGCTCAGCTGTAATGTCGGGCGCTTATATGAATTAAGCGCCATTTACTCTTCCTTTTTTTATTTTACTGAACTTGTTGAATCACAAATCCGAGCTGCTGCAAAGTTTCACGTTTTGCTACAGGCGCAACCACCGCACGTGACGGCTGTTGCTCCACCAGATAGTGCTGTGCAACTCGTTTTAAATCATCCAGATTGACATTGAGTAAACGTTCACGTAACTGCTTACGGAAAGCAGGTGTACGTTGATGCAGATAAGCATAACAGGCTGTGATTGCTTCACCCGCTGGTGAACCTGGTTTATCCATGCTCGCGATCAGGCCCAGAATAGCTTCTTCTAGCTGATGTGGCTGCTGTTCTGCATTTAATAACCACTGCACACTGGCATCAAAATCCTGGAAGGTTTCTGCCAGACGCGGGTCACGATAGCTATAGAAACGGAATGAACAAGCATTGCCGTCATAGCTCGCACCGCCACCATAAGCACCGCCTTTTTCTCGGATAGCACTATGCAGATAACCATTACGCAGATAAGCGGCCAATACCATAAGAGGTGCAGCATCCGGATGAGATACCTCAACTGCCGGATAGGCTGCGGCACAGAACTGGACATTGGCCTGAATCAGCCAGGCTTCATCTGCATCATTCAGTACTTTTTCAACAGAAGTCAGTTCGACCGGGCTACGATCAACGGCCACCTTGTCCCAAACATTTTGGATTTCTTCTACCAGTTGATCAGCATGCGGCTCTTCGCACACCAGCAGGAACTGTTTCGGAGCTTGCAACAAGATACAATGAATACGCTTTAACTCGTCGATCATTGCATCATAAGCAGCTGCATCTTTTTCAATGCTTGTAACCAGATTCATCAGCCAGTTCAATGCGCCCAGACCGGTATTGTGATAGTCACGCGTCGCCAGCGCACTGTGCTGACGAGAAGCCACTTGCATCGCATAACTATGACCTGAGCCAGAAATACGAGAATGCCAACGGGTTTTACGTTGTTGTAATAACTCGATAATACGGCCTTTTTCATCAAAACGTAGCTGTTCAAAACCAGTTTTTAACAACTGGATGGCTTGCAGGTTATTGACCAAAGACTTGGTGGTCAGGGTTAACCAGGCAGAAATCTTGTTTTTGTCATCAACTTTAGAGCGTAATGAAGCACCCATTCCCAGGCCACCACTGACTGCCGTTTGTACCTGCTGGAACTCAAGGTAGTTATACTCACCGGCACCGACTTCACCCACCAGAATGGAGAGCAGATTAAAGTATGGAGATTGCACCACTTCATCTGGAATCTGCACCAGCACCTGTTGATAATAAATCCCATTGGTTCCGGCATAGTACAGATTCAACGGCGTATCGATACCATTGGAAATCACTTCACGCAGCTGACCTTGTACGATCTGCATTTCTGCAGGTACATCTTCCAGGCCGACTTTAGGCAATAGATTCAGGTCATCCGGCGTATCCTGACGTACTTTTAATGCTTCAGTTTGCGCAATAATTTCAGTTTTTTGTTCTTCAGTCAGATTTTGAGCAATCTCCGCCAGGCGGGCTTTTTCTGCCGCTGCTTCTTTGGCTGATTTAGTTGCATCTGGAACCAGAGTCAATTGTACACGGTGCGGATTATCAATCAGATGCTCTTTGATCAGATTCGACAACCACATCGGATCTTTCAGCTCTTCTTTCACTGCGGCAATGGCGGAATCCACGTCCCAGACTTCAACCGGATCACGGTGATGAATCGCACTGCTTAAGCCATTCAAAATCAGGCTCAAGCCATATGGTGTCCCATCACCATTGATTTCACGCTGATGCAGTTCAATCTGGTGTAGGATCGCATCCACTGCCTGCTGGTCAACTGGCTTAGAGGCGACATCTTCTAGCACCTTGAACACACCATTTTTAAATTCTTCAGCATGTTCTGGATTTGAACCCTGTACCGCGCAGTAGAAGGTCATTTCAAAGTTAGAGTCATCCACCCCCATGAACGGGCCGGTAGACTGAGCGTAGCCACAGGTTTCCAGATAATGACGCAGAGGCGAGGCTGAATCTTCTAACAGAATGCCTTCAACCAGACGCATCCCCAGACGCAGCTTGATTTCACTCGCTTCAGGCAATAACCATGAAAGTACATGATAAGTCTTGTCTTGCAGATCTTCAGCATCAACTGCATAACTGTCCGTTACTGCTACAGGGGCAGATAAACGGCTTTCAGGGCTTGAATATAAGGTCTGACCTTTCTCAAACTTTGATAAAGCCAGCGTTTCAAACTGCTCTTGCAGTTCATAAGCCGGCTTGTTACCAAAGGTCATAAATACAGCATTACTTGGATGGTAATGTGATTTATAGAAATCAACCAACTCTTGGTAAGTCAGATCAGGAATATCTTTCGGATCACCACCGGAGTTGTAGTGATAGGTGGTATCTGGGAACAGATAGTGCGCCAGCGTATGATAGAGCTGATCTGAAGGTGAACTCATCGCACCTTTCATTTCATTAAACACTACGCCTTTATAAACGGGTTCACCATTTTCCAGTTCAATACGAATACCTTCCTGGGCAAAATCCAGCGGATTCAGGTTCGCAGCAAAAGCCGCATCCATATACACTTCCAGCAAGTTCTGGAAGTCTTTGGCATTTTGTGTCGCAAATGGATAAGCGGTCCAGTCTGCTGCAGTAAAGGCGTTCATGAAAGTATTTAAAGAGCGGCGGATCATCAGGAAGAATGGATCACGTACCGGAAATTTTTCCGAACCGCAAAGTGCGGTATGTTCAAGAATATGCGCTTCGCCCTTGGAATCCATCGGCTGGGTACGGAAAGCCACTAAAAAGACATTTTCATCGTGATTGGTCGCCAAATGATAATGAATAGCGCCGGTCACTTTATGTTTATATTCAGACACACGGATGTCTAAAGCTTCAACATGGTGTTGACGTACCAACTGAAACGCAGGATGTACAGTTTGAGAAATGGTTTCAGTGACATCTACAGTCATGCGATCTCCTAATTTTTAAAATAAAAAACGATTCATCGCATTATAGCTTTAGTTTTTATGATTATTCACGCTGAAAACCGATCATTTTGATCGAATTAAGTAAACTTGGTTATTTATAAAATAAATCACCAAGTTTTAACCGTCCTATTTGCTAGAAAAATAAACTAGATAAGATATTTAAAGTAATTGTAATTTGGGTGGTTTTCTACAAAAACATAATTCTGCTTCTGATAAAAACTGGCGGCCATATTGGTTTCAGTATGCAGACACAAGGCAGCATAATGCGGACGCGCCAGTTGTTCCAGATAAGCCAGCAACTGTTTACCCACCCCATGCTGGCGATATTTCGGATGCACATAGAAACGACGTACACGTCCAATCCGCTCCTCTACACCGTCTGGTCCCCACTGCTGGTTTAAGCCGCCACAGGCAATTAACTGGTCGCCATCATAGGCGATCACCAGATATTCATGGTCTTTACTAAACGAGTTTTTTTCTGTGCGATATTCTTCTACCAATTTTTCAATCAGATCATAACCTTCCTTTTTTGCCAGAGTGGCCAAGGTGGTAATTTGATCTGGCAATTGCTCAGCTTTTACAATTTTAATATCCATATATACACACTTTCAAAATTTGTAGTCTCGATTCTCACCCGTATATTCTATTCAAGACATACAGGTCATAGATACTTATAAATAAAATCTGCCATTTAAATCAATGGCTGGATAGGAGCTTTATGAAAATTCTGCATTTTTATTTGACTAAAGTGCAAATTGGATCCTGTTTAAAAACATTTGAAAATCAGTCTGCATGCTACAGCAATCCTGAGCATTGGTGTAAACTTGGGACTTTCGTTTTTTGAATGTGACTTTCTAACATGGCAAATGTTGATCTTTTTGCAATTGGTAACGCGCTAATTGACCAGGAATTTAAAGTATCTGACGACTTTTTAATTGCACAAAACCTGCAAAAAGGCACCATGCAGTTGACTGATGGTGAAACGCAAGCCGTGCTGTATGAAAACCTGAAAGCGACACAGAATTATAAAGGTCAGGCCTCTGGGGGTTCTGCTGCCAACACCACGGTTGCATTCGCTGCATTGGGCGGCTCAGCTTTTTATGGCTGCCGTGTAGGCAGTGATGATCTTGGACAGATCTATCTGAATGGTTTAAATGAAGCCGGCATTCAGACCAGCCCGCGTTCAATCAGTGAAGGGGTTACCGGTACCTGTATGGTTCTGGTCAGCCCGGATTCAGAACGCACGATGCACACTTACTTAGGGATCACTGCTGAACTGACCGAGGAGCAAATCGATTTTGCACCGCTCAAATCAGCAAAATGGCTCTATATCGAAGGTTATTTATCCACGTCAGAAACCGCACGTCATGCGGTAGAACAAGCGCGTACCATTGCCCGTGCCAGTGGCGTAAAGATTGCTTTAACGCTCTCAGACCCGGCGATGGTGCAATATGCGCGTACGGGCCTAGATGAAATGATTGCCGATGGCGTTGACCTGTTGTTCTGTAATGAACAAGAAGCGCTGATGTATACCGAAACAGATCATTTAGATGCTGCTCTGGCTAAATTACAAACTATCAGTCAGCACATTGTCATTACATTGTCATACAAAGGCGCACTGATTTGCAATGAGGGACACAGCTTTACCGTACCAGGTCGCAAGATTGAAGCCGTAGATACCAATGGTGCCGGTGATGCTTTCGCGGGTGCCTTCCTGTACGCCCTGAATGCAGGTTTAAACTGGAAAGCTGCGGCTGAACTGGCGATTTTAGTCTCCAGTGAAGTGGTCTCACAATTTGGTCCACGTCTGCCTGTGGCTGACTATGCGGCATTATTGGAAAACTTTCAGAAGGAATGTGCTTAATGTCTAAAATTTGCATGACTGATGACATCCCGGAACGTGAAGCACGTTCCTTTGAAACTCCAGATGGGGAGACTATTTTCATTACTCAACGAGACGGCATGTTCTATGCCTATCAAAATCTATGTCCACACCTGCAAGTAGAACTAGAGTTTCTAGAAAACCAGTTCTTGGACCGTGATCAGGAGTTCATTGAATGTTCTACCCACGGCGCATTATTCCTGGTTGAAACCGGTGAATGTATTTCTGGTCCCTGTCAGGGACAATCACTTGAAAAAATTGAGATTACCGTGCATTCTGATGGTGGAATTTATCTCGTAGAATAATACTGAAACTGGACCCTACCATGCCGGCATTTTTTGTAGACCATAACCTGATGCCTTTTCATCTGAGTTTAATTGCTGTCATTCTGCTGGGCATGGTAGAGATCTTTGGTTATTTTTTTAAGATCCGTCCTACCGGTTTTTTACGCCAGATTTCCCCTTTTTATTTTCATCATCTTGACCTGCTCAACGTCAAGTTTTCCAAGACCTTGATCGTGTTTTTCCTGTTAATGAATTTCAGCTTTGCCGGCTATGTGCTGCAATTGCTCATTTACTCTCAGGAAATGGAATTTTTTCCAGCCTATTACTTGATTATTCCAGCCTTGATCATCGCGATTTTCTTTACCGTGTTTATGATTCACTGTCTCGATCAGATGATTCCACCCAAATACAAAAAACACCATGTCAATCTGATTGGTCGCTTGGCCACAATTTCCAGTGGCAACGCCCGCCCAGGTTTTTCGGCTCAGGCCCGGGTTCGGGATGAATATGGTCAATTGCATTATGTCCAGGTCGAACCCGAATTTGGCGAACTGGAGTTCCAGTCGCAAATCATTTTAATCCGCTTGCGTAAATCGCATTATGTGGCCAAGAAAATTAGCCCATCGAATCATCTGTTTAGTCTGGATCTGGAACAGTCCTAGAAGATCAAACGACAAATCGTAAAATCCCGGTCAATAGCCATAATGCCAGTCAGTTAAGCAATTGGCTGGCATTTTCTTTTTTAAATTCATGATGATATTTGATACGTGGGAAGTCATCCGCAACTGTTTGAGGCATGAGGTGTATACACCGCAAGATTAAAAAATGATTGTTTCTGCGACAAATTTACTCATAGATGGTGGCTGACGAGTTTTGCGGTGAGGAGCATTGCTCCGCAAGATTCCTTCCTTGCGAAGCTGCGCTTCTCATTTGGGCGAAACTAAAGTAACAAATAATATTGCAAATATTTGATTTAAAACGTTAAGACTCCGTCATGAACGACTAAAAAGTTAAAGAGCCTATTTCTAAACCCCTTAACTGACTGGTATTAAGCCAATAGCCGGGATTTTTTGCTTGAATAGCTTAACGCTTTAAAAAACCAGAAACCATATTCAGTACATGCTGAATATCATGATTGGCTTCCTGCTTGCTGGTCTGTTCACCCTGCGGAGTCAATGCATCAATAATCTGCGGCAGGACTTTGGAAATAGCACTATATACCTCTTGCTTAGGGGCATGCACCTGCTGCGCCACCTGCTCTACTTCCTGGTCATCAAATAGCAGCTGCAATTGCTGGCTTTCGACTGGGGCATTTTCGCCTGGACCTGTAGATACCCAATCATCCACCTGATTGCTTAAGCCCTGACCTTTAAGCTTATCCAAAGCGCCTTGTAAACCACCCTGTTTCTGAATCCAGGCTAATACCAATGGCAATACAGCAATGAGTAGAGTCTTGGTTCCACCTGCACCCAATCCCGATGATTGAGGTGGCTGATTCGTCTGTGGATTGGTATTTGCTCCCAGCTGCCCCAACACACTCCCCAGAATTCCCCCTAAACCACTTTGCTGACCCGAACTGGTGGGATTCTTTCCAGCATTGAGCTGGCCTAAGACCGCCCCCAGAATACCTCCCAAGCCCCCTGATGAGGGTTGAGACTGATGCTGATTCTGATTTTGCTGCTCCTGTGCTCCTCCCAATGCCTGCTTCGCCAGTATTTCAACGATATTACTGAGGTTTGTCATAGTACTTATCCTGTTCATCTTTCTTACAGCATAATACGTGGCTAATAGAAAGTTGAGATGGAGGAATATGTTAATATTTGCAATGAAATTGAGTAGATTTTTTCATTACCAGCGAAACTTATCCCAGTTCTCGGGATTGGCCCAGAACTTGGAGTTAAACCAGTCGGGCACATGCTTATAGGTCAGAATGTTAAATTGCCATAAGCTACAGTCAGCCGTAGGTGTACCCTGATCAAGCAGTTGGGTTAAACCCAAGGAACGCAATAATTTTGCATTCTGGTGTCCACTGACTACCAACAAGCGTCGGGCAAACAGATCACGTAACTTGACCAGCAGTTGCGCGGTCACCTGATCATTCAAAGCACAGGTTTCTTGGGTATCCAGCCTTACGATGGCCAAGTCATAACGTTGCTGAAAAGGCAGATTTAAAAAGTCAGATACGGTAAAATACTGCCATTGAACGGATTGATTAAACTTCACCTGGGTCAGATCCTGACCGATACAAATCGCAGTTTGAATAGGCTGTTCCTGGACAAAATCGTCTAGCCTTAAAGTGATGACATTTTGTTCAGCCATAACTGCATCCTTATGATTTAAGTGAGTAATTTCTATGGAACTACAGGGCATTTGCCATAAAATGTACGCTGGTCTCAAAGACCTTAGTGTAACCGAACAAGATATACAGCGGGCAAATGTAGAATATAAATTTATATTGGATCGTTCAGAAGTTGATCTGCCTTTTAACTTGGGCCAGGAAATTGAAATTGAATGGACCGGTAATATCTACTGTGTTTCCTGTGGCAAGAAAACCTCAAAATCATTTTCTCAAGGACACTGCTTTAAATGTTTTAAAACCAAGGCATCTTGCGACATGTGTATCATGAAGCCTGAAACCTGTCACTATCATCTAGGCACCTGCCGCGAAGACAGTTTTGCTCAAGAAGTCTGCTTCCAGCCGCATATTGTCTATCTGGCAAACTCGAGCGCCTTGAAGGTCGGCATTACCCGTGAAGGCCATATGCCAACCCGCTGGCTAGATCAAGGGGCCACCCAAGCCTTACCTATTATGAAAGTTGGCTCCCGTCGTCTTTCCGGGCAAATGGAAATTCTGTTTGGCACACAAGTGGCCGACAAAACCGACTGGCGTAAACTGCTCAAAGGCGAGGCTGAACCACTGAATCTGATTGAAGTCCGTGATCAGCTTCTGGAAGAGTTTGCACCGCAGATCACCACCATTCGTGATGAATTCAGCATGAGTCTGGATTTTAATGAGAATGTAGAAATTCTGGAGCAGGAACATCCACGTGAGTTTATTTATCCGGTAGAAAGCTATCCTGAAAAGATCAAGTCGCATAATCTGGATAAAACCCCGGTGATTCGTGGCAAGTTACAAGGCATTAAAGGTCAATACCTGCTTCTGGATACCGGTGTCATTAATATTCGCAAATATACCGGTTATGAACTCAAGATTCGGGCTGAATAATTCGACCTTACATAAAAACGGGATTTTTATCCCGTTTTTATGGTTTTTCCACAGAAATGACTGAATATTTTTATAAGAACTTAAGGCTCTATGCAGTTCTTAAATATTCAAGCAATAAAAAAAACCAGCCCTTAGGCTGGTTTTTTTAAGTCTATCGATTATTTGATTTTGGCTTGTGATTTCAGATAACGCGTATAGTCATCAAATTCTTGCTGACCGCGAAGCTGTGAATAAAGTTTTACCAGTTCTGAACGCTGTTCTTCACTGAGCACAGTGATTGGATTTTTCTTCACTTCAGAGACCGCCACCACAACCAGCTCATTTGGCAGGCTTGCAGTCGTTACTGACCAGAAGCCAGCTTTTGGTGCTTTCACACTGAACGCTGCACGTTGTACATCGCGTTTTAGCAGGCCTTCCGCACGGGTGTAAATGCCCGCATCTTCAAATACCAAATTGCCTTTCGCTACAGAAGCAGCAGGCTTGGTTTTCAACTCATTCAAAGTCTTCTGAATATCCGCTTGTGCCAAGGCCAAGGCTTTTTCTTCAATCAGTTTAGCTTGCACACGTGGTTTCGCTGTAGCGAATGGCTGCTCACCCGCGGCATGATAGTTACGCACTTTCACCCATGCCACGTCGCCATTCGCTAACTGAATGCTGGATGAGACATTGCGGTCACCATTTTTCACATCGTCATTAAAGAGTTTGACTTTAATCTTGGCATCACTGAGTAAAGGGTCACGGGTAGACAGGGTGACACCTTTCGCAGATTTCACCTGTACAGCTTTTACTTCCTGAGCTACAACATCAAGTGAATCCGCACTCACCACCATATCATTCAGGCTATTGACCATATCAGAGAAAGCATTGGACTTTTTCGCCGCTATAACCTCTTCAGTCAAACGTGCTTTTTGCGATTCAAAAGATGGGACTTTTACTTCTGGCGCTTCAATTGCAATCAGGTGATAACCATAATCTGTTTTCACCGGCGCAGATACTGCACCTGACTTTAAAGAAGCCACAGTCTTGTCAAAGGCATCCCCAAAGACCCCTGCTTCATAGATTGCGATTGCACCACCTTTATTCTTAGATTCTGGATCTTCAGAATATTGTGCTGCCGCCTGAGCAAAGCTTGTATCTGCTTGCAGTTTGGCTGCAACATCAGCGGCAAGTTTCTGTGCTTCTGCTTCAGAGCGATTGTCTGTGGTAATCAGAATATGTTTTACTTCTGGCTTAACTGCCGACTTTTGGGCAGTGACAAAGTTCTGATAAGCCTCTTGTAATTCGGCATCCGTCGCTGTTACCGCCTCAGCGTTAACATCTGTGGCACTTAAAACCACATAGTCGACATCCACACTGGTCGGCTGTTGGAATACAGCTTTGTGCTTTTCATAATAAGCAGCAACTTCAGCATCGCTTACCTTAACGTTTTTCTTATAGTTTTCAAGATTAACGCTAGCAATATGGATATGACGCTGTTCAGTTTGCAAATCCGCAATCTGCTGAATATCCTGCTGACTCACCAATGGATATTCCATAAAGGTAGAAGACAGCATTTTCAGGGCATGGTCGTCACGTAAACCGCTAATCAGCTGACGGCTGGTCATCCCCACGGATTTTAAATAGTTTTCATACAGCGCATTAGAGAATTGACCATTTTGCTGAAAGCTTGGCTGTTGGGCAATCATCTGTTCAATCTGCTGATTGCTCAGACTAATGCCTAAATTCTCAGCCTGCTGTAACAGCACGGTACGGGCAACCAGCGTATCCTTTGCCTTGTTTTCAATGAAAGCCTGGTTGAGCAGTGTTTCATCGCCATTGGCATAAGCCAGATATTGTTGTTTAAATGTTTTAGTCAGAGACTCAAGTTCTTTCTTCGAGATATCCGTGCCATTGACCGTCTGGGCCGTATCTTTATTCCCGCCACTAAAATATCCTTCAATACCTACAAGTGCTAAAGGGGTCAAGAACAGAACGAGCAAAACCTTGCCCAACCAACCCTTAATAACTTTACGAAAAGATTCCATAAGTATTCCAATATTTTATTTGCATTGGATTTTAACCGAAAAAACCCATTGAATGAACGTGTTAATCCTGACTATTTAATTAATCAATAAAAAACGCGCCTAGTAAGGCGCGTTTGATCACGATAAGCGATTAAGCTACAGCGTCTTTCAAGCCTTTACCAGCTTTGAAGCTTGGTACTTTGCTTGCTTTAATTTCTAGAGTAGCGCCAGTTTGTGGGTTACGACCAGTACGTGCAGCACGCTCTTTAACGCCGAAAGTACCAAAACCAACTAAAGTCACTGTATCGCCTGCTTTAAGCGCTTCAGTAACAGAAGCAATTGTAGCATCTAAAGCTTTACCAGCATCCGCTTTAGATAATCCCCCTTTCTCTGCAATTGCATCAATTAATTCTGATTTATTCATGAAAATTACGTCCTCTTAATATCGTTTATATAAGGTCCAAGAATTTGTGTAAATTGCCATAACGACTTTATAACAATGCTTTAGGCCTAAACGCAATACTCTTCGACCTCTTTTTTTTTAAAAAATAGGCGAAAAAAACCTTGAATAATGAATAAAGTCACTTTTGTTGTGCTTTTTTCGACAATTCATCCTGAATCTTCTTTTGATCCGCCGATAACTGATCAACTTTTTCATGCAACTGAAGGATCAATTTTTCCAGGTGCTGTACGTCTTTCAGCGTTACTAATCCTATCCGATTCAGTGAATGATGAACAGAGTGATCAATTAATTTTTCCACCTTGTCTTTGGTATCTATGACTGACTCTTTGGCCTTTTCTGAGACTTTTTCGACAGTTTGATCCGCGATGTCGGTCGTTTTTGATTCGAGCTCCTCGCCTACTTTGACCAATGAGTCGAATAATTTATTGCCTTCTTCTTCAGCCCGGGAAAATGCGCCCAAACCTGCCAGCCAGATTTGCTTGGTATATTTGCGAAAATCGAGTACCGACTTTCTTTCCAGTCCAGACTTTGTCTTGCTTTTAGATGTTTTTTTCTCAGACTCCGAAACCGCATCCAATGCTACTTCAGCTTTATCCATGAGCACGCCTCCTGATTATTTTCCATGCAGATTCTATATATAAATCTACAAAATGACAGCATTTTAGCAAATTTAGTACTTGCGAGTTTTGCTAAACTGTTCTACAAAGCATTCTATTTCATGTCTAAGTTTAATCCCTGAAATATCATCCAGGCAGGAAGCTTTATATTTCATTTTTTTGGGAAAGGATTGGTTTTATCTATGAGCGAATCACAACAGAGTCAAAAGCAGCCCAACTTGTTGCTGACCATGACTTTAATTGTTTTAGAAACCGTGTTCACTTTTATTCTAAAACATGATCGTGTTGTAGCATTACAAGCTAAAAAGTTCATTGATGAAAACATTGCGATTAAAATTAACAGCTATATTCCCTACTTTGACTTTTATGTGAGTTTTACCGAAAAAGGCATCCTGTTTGATTATATGGCGCCGAACAAGATTATTGATCTGGATGTGCGTACCACCCTGACCGATCTGATCAAAATCTTTGTATTGGGTAATCGCCGTAGCATTAAGGCAATGCGTATTGATGGCAATCAGGTACTTAAAGATGAGTTCCGCGACTTTCTCACCCTCTTTGCCCTACCCAAATTACTAAGTGACTGGAAACAATGGTTATATGAGCCGGTTGACGAGCAGGAAGTGGTGGCTTCACGTAATCGTATTGCCCCTTTACTGGACAAGATTGACCAGCAACGTTCACAAATTAATTCACTCAAGGTTGAAGTCAAACAATATAAGAACCGTATTCGTCGTCTGCAACGTCGTCAGAAAAATATCAATATAGCCTTTAGCCTAATCTCTATACTTTTAGTTGTGTTATTAGTGTATAATCTCATTTGAAGATAAATGTTTATTTTTCCATAGTTTTAGTCCTAGATTTTGGATAATAAAAAAACTTGACTATTTTAGTCAGGATTCTTAAAATCGATACATCTAGACTAACCATGTGTATCGAATCATGCGCTTAACCACTCGCGGTCGCTACGCAGTGACTGCTCTACTTGATCTAGCCCTGCAGCCAACTGAACAAACGATTACGCTTGCTGAAATTGCAGCTCGTCAAACTATTTCTGTGGCTTATCTTGAGCAGTTATTTGCGAAACTAAAACGTCATGGCTTAGTTTCAAGTGTACGCGGTGCCAATGGTGGTTACCATTTAGCACGTAGTGCTCAAGACATCACAGTGTTAGAAATTATCGAAGCCGTAAACGAAACCGTTGATGCGACTCGCTGCGACCATAAAGGCAACTGCCAGAATGGTGCGATGTGCTTGACTCACGATTTATGGCAGGAACTCTCCCATCACATTGCCGATTATCTCGCAAAAATCTCGCTTGCTGACCTTGTAGCACGTGATAACGTTCAAACCGTTTCACTACGCCAAAATTCAGCATCTTTTGATTCAGCTCTTTTATCGGTTACAGGTATTTGACATGAAACGTCCGATTTATCTTGACTATGCAGCAACCACCCCTGTAGACCCTCAAGTTGCAGAACGTATGATGGAATGCTTAACTTACGAAGGTAACTTCGGTAATGCTGCATCTCGTTCACATGCTTACGGCTGGCAAGCGGAAGAAAAAGTTGAATATGCACGTGAACAGGTGGCTAATTTAGTAAAAGCTGACCCGCGTGAAATCGTATGGACTTCTGGTGCGACTGAATCTGACAACCTTGCCCTGAAAGGTGTAGCACATTTCTACGCATCTAAAGGCAAGCACATTGTGACCTCTAAAATTGAGCACAAAGCAATTTTGGATACCTGCCGTGAACTTGAGTCTGAAGGCTTCGAAATTACCTATATCGAGCCACAACCACAAACAGGTTTAATTACCCCGGAAATGGTTGAAGCTGCTATTCGTCCAGATACCATTCTTGTTTCCCTGATGATGGTAAACAACGAAATCGGTACCGTAACGGATGTTGCAGCAATTGGTGAAATTACCCGTGCCAAGAAAATCTTCTTCCACGTCGATGCTGCGCAAGCTGCAGGTAAGGTTGAAATTGACCTGTCTACCTTGAAAGTCGACCTGATGAGTTTCTCGGCACACAAAATTTATGGCCCTAAAGGGATTGGTGCATTATTCGTACGTCGTAGCCCACGTGTGCGTCTAAAAGCAGAAATCCATGGTGGTGGTCATGAACGTGGTATGCGTTCTGGCACCCTGGCAACGCATCAAATCGTAGGGATGGGTGAAGCGTTCGAACTTGCTGGTAAAAACCTGGAAGCTGAACAAACCCGCTTACGCGTACTTCGTGACAAACTTTGGAATGGTTTACAGGGGCTTGAACAAGTCTTCCTGAATGGCCACCCAACACTAAACGTAGCAAACTATTTAAACATCAGCTTTAACTTCGTTGAAGGTGAATCGCTGATGATGGCACTGAAAGATGCTGCGGTATCTTCAGGCTCTGCATGTACCTCTGCAACGCTGGAACCATCTTATGTACTTCGTGCATTAGGTCTTTCAGATGAGCTTGCACATAGTTCGATCCGCTTCAGCTTTGGTAAATACACCACTGAAGAAGATATCGATCATGTATTAACTATCACTAAAGCTGCTGTTGAGAAGTTACGTGAACTTTCTCCGCTTTGGGATATGTACAAAGAAGGTATCGACCTTTCTACAGTTGAATGGGCTGAACACTGATTTTAGACCTTGAGATAACAACATTGGTGTTGTTATCTCATTGATAAATGATTTTTAACCCCCATATTTAATATTAGGCTGACCCCGAGGTTTGGAGAAGCAACATGGCTTATAGCGAAAAAGTGATTGACCATTACGAAAACCCTCGTAATGTTGGTGTTTTAGATAAAAATGCAGAAAACGTAGGTACAGGCATGGTCGGTGCACCAGCATGTGGCGACGTAATGCGTTTACAGATTCAAGTAAATAATGAAGGTGTGATTGAAGAAGCACGTTTCAAAACTTATGGCTGTGGTTCTGCTATTGCATCAAGTTCACTAGTAACTGAGTGGTTAAAAGGCAAAACTTTAGACCAAGCTCAAGCAATCAAGAATATTGATATTGCAAATGAACTTGCTCTTCCACCAGTAAAAGTACACTGTTCAGTACTTGCTGAAGATGCAATTAAAGCTGCTGTAGAAGACTACCGTAGCAAGCAAACTGACAAAGCTTAATCTTAAGTTTTGAATTAATTTTGACGGAGTTTTCATGATTCATTTAACTGAAAATGCAGCAACTCATATCAGCAA
>CANQWW010000012.1 GCA_947627655.1 uncultured Acinetobacter sp.
CTGAAGCGCACGCACACAAGTCCGTATAAAGCCAAGCCTCGGGGCTTTGTACTAAACTAAGAGGATCGCGATTTGTACCCTGTTCGTCGGGTCACAAAGAGTTAAAACAATAGACGATATCTAAGCATGTAGTATTCTCGAGCGTAGTGCTGGCGGACGCGGGTTCAACTCCCGCCACCTCCACCAAAATTCTTTTATAAATCAGCCACTTATATAAGTGGCTTTTTTATTGTCTGTATTATCAGACCTTGTCCTAAGTGGTGTAGCCCAATTTTTTCCTTCTCAGGGTAATGATTGGAAAAATTTACCCAATTATTTTTAGTCTTGATAATAGGTAAATGCGGATGAAGCTCACGGATACAGAATGTAGAAAAGCCTAGCCAAAAGATAAGTGATATCTATTTGTTAATGACTAAATAATTTTTGTGAAAGTGGATAATCATCTCTTTTCATTTAATAGACTGAAGTTTTTATCGAGGCTATTGCCAGCTGAGTCAATGTATATAAATTCGACTTCCATAAAAATAATAAAAAAGAAAAAATTCATCACAACTAAGTTTTATTCAATAAATGAAAGGGATTTTTAGTAATTTTCCAATTTTTCAAAGAAATTATGTGAAAAATTTCGAGAATCAAAAAAGTATTAGACTATGGTCTTAGAATTAAATCATAAAAATACCGTGAAGAAGGTAATAGTATTAATTTTTCTGTAATGAGAGGGATGAATTTAATCATCAAGGTAATGGTTTAAATGGAAAATATTCATCAAACACTATTCTTAGATTGATAATTAATTCTATATATATCAATTGCTTATTTTTTTATTGGTGTTGGCATACTTTTTGTAGGTTATATATGGGTGATGAATATTTTCATGGCATTTTGGAAAAACTAAAAAGGATTTGTTTGTGATGAATAACGTAATTGATGTTGCAATCTTGGGATCAGGTTATGGTGGCTTGGGAATGGCTGCACAACTGCAACGTAACGGTATTTCTAATTTTAAGATCTTTGAAAAAGCATCAACATTAGGTGGCGTTTGGCGTGACAATATTTACCCAGGCGCAGCATGTGATACTCAATCTCATATCTATTGTTTCAACTATTTTCCAAACTTACGTGTAAGTCGTATGTACGCTGGGCAAGAAGAGCTGTTGAATTATTTACAGCATTTTGCTCAACATTTTGAGCTGGAAGACAAGATTCAATATAATTCAGAAATTGTTAACGCCACCTGGAATAATACTGAGCAACTTTGGACTATTCAAGTTAAAGATGAACAGCCTGTTAAAGCAAAAATATTTGTACCGGCCTGGGGACAACTCAATAAGCCAGTTATTCCTAAATTTAAGGGGATGGAAAACTTTAAAGGGGCAAGTTTCCACTCAGCTGAATGGGATTATTCGGTATCTTTGGAAGGCAAAAAAGTCATTAGTATCGGTAATGCTGCAAGCGCTGTTCAGTACATTCCGGAAGTCGCTAAAGTTGCATCGCAACTGACAGTATTCCAGCGAAGTGCAAATTGGATTATGCCTCGTGATCAGCAAATTTTTACTGCTGAAGAGCTAGATGAATTTGAAGCACATCCTGAAAAGTTTTTCGGAAGCCGTAATCATATCCATAAAATGCGTGAAGATGGATTTGATCGTACACAACATGGCACAGATTCCCAAAAAGAAGGTGTGCGAATTGCACTCGAGTTTTTAGAAAAAAATATTGATGACCCTGAACTACGTAAGAAATTAACTCCTGATTATGAGTTTGGTTGTAAGCGTATTTTACGTACGGATGAGTATTACCCAGCTTTAAATTGTGAAAACGTATCTTTAGTTACCGATGGTGTTTCTAAAATTACTGAAAATGCAGTGATTACAACTGCAGGTGAAGTTATTGAAGCTGACGTGATTGTTTATGGCACAGGCTTCGCAAGTCAAAACTTCAATGGTGACTTAGACATTATAGGCAATACAGGTAGCAGTTTATCTGAGGCATGGGAGGATGGTGCAGAAGCCTATTTAGGCTTAACGGTCCCAGGTTTTAATAATATGTTTCTGGTGTATGGTCCAAATACAAACCTAAACCATAACTCAATTGTGACCATGCTAGAAATCCAGCACGACTATATTGTCGATGCAGTGAAATATATTTTAGATCACCAAGTTTCTTTAGATGTGAAAGATCACGTGTTTGCTGAATATAACGATGCTATTCAGAAGAAAATGGCAACTTCAGCATTCGCAAGTGATTGCTCAAGCTGGTATAAAAATGCTGCAGGTAAAGTCATTAATAACTGGCCATTAAATGTGGAATCTTATCGTTCTGCCACACAGTTTAAAGCCTTAGATTACATCGTACATCATCAAGTTGAACAAGGTGAACTCGTATGAGTTTCCACCTTCATCCTGAAGCAAGGCCAATTATCGAAGCTTTTCTTGCCAATGGCGGCAAGTCATTTGAGAAAATGGGCGAACTTGCTGAATTAAGAACAACTTATGAAAAAAATTGTGCTTTGGCCGCTATAAAAGGTTTGGAGCATATTCAAGCTCAAGATATTCAAGCAGAAGAATCAGGTCATCCTGTGAGTTTGCGTATTTATGATACGCAATATTCAACAGATATATTAAGACCAACAGTACTTTTTATACATGGTGGTGGATGGGTCATTGGCAACCTAAATACCCATGACTCTATTTGTAGAAAAATGGCTGATATTGCACAAGTTCGTGTCATCGCAGTGGATTATAGACTTTCACCAGAAGTGAAATTTCCCGTGCCATTTGAAGATTGTCAGCGTGCTTTGCAATACATCATTGACCAATCTGAAAGCCTGCGTGTTGACATTAACCGCATGGTTTTTATGGGGGACAGTGCAGGTGCAAACCTGGCGGCACATCTGGGACAAAGCTTCTATCAAAGTTATGCCGCAGAGCTAAAAGCTCAAGTTTTGCTTTATCCAGTCATTGGTTATTACCCTGAAACGGCAAGTTTTCAAAGTTATCAAACAGGTTTCCCACTGGTACAAAGCACCATGCATTGGTTCTTTGATCAACTTTTAAAAGAGGATCAAGATCCGCAAAGTATTTCGCTTTTAAGTAAAGAGTTTAATGCTAAAAATGGTGACATTTTCCTGATGACAATGGAGCATGATCCATTACGTGATGAGGCGTTAATGTATTTGGAAAAAGCAATTCAGAGCGGTCTCAATGTTGAATATCACCATGTAAAAGGACTGATGCACGGCATATTTACTTTGGCAGGGAAGTTGCCAGTCGCTGAACAATATTTGCACCAAATTGGCAAATATATCGCTAGCAGAATCTGAACAGGAATTTCAATGAGCTTTTCAACATTTAAAAGTGCAAACAAATTGATTACCGGGCAAACCGCACTGCAATACTTAGTGCAAGCTATGACTGATTTTAACGTCAAAAAGCCCCTCATTGTAACTGATTACGGTGTCGTACATTCAGGCACGATTCAACATGTACTAGATTTACTTACTGTTGAATATTCCATGTTTGCAGAAGTAAAACCAGAACCAGAACTTGAGCAAGTTCAGGATTGTATTGATGTATATCGTGCTGAAGCGTGTGATGCGGTATTTGCAGTTGGTGGGGGGAGTGCATTAGATATTGCAAAATGCGTTGCTGCGCTTGCTGGCCAAACCGGTGCAATCCATGAATTTGTTGGAACTGACAAAATTCAGAGCCGTGATATTCCGCTCATCGTTATTCCCACGACATCAGGTACAGGCTCAGAAGTAACCAATATTGCAATCTTGTCTGATACAGCAAATAAAATGAAGCAGGGCATTGTGAGTGATTATTTATTGCCAGATGTGGCAATTGTCTCACCAGTCATGTCAGTAAGTTGCCCGGCTTCGGTGACTGCTGCAAGCGGTGTGGATGCCTTGGTTCATGCTTTAGAAGCCTATATTTCTGTAAACCGTTCCGATCTTACAGATGCTTTGGCAATTCAAGCGATTCAATTGATTGTGGAATATTTACCCCAAGCATATGCCTTACCAACGAACCTAGTGGCTCGTGAAAAAATGGCCACAGCAAGCTTAATGGGCGGGTTGGCATTTGGGAATGCTGGTGTAGGTGCTGTCCACGCTTTGGCTTATCCTTTGGGTGGAAAATACAAAATGGCCCATGGCGTAAGTAATGCCTTAATGTTGCCCTATGTACTCAAATGGAACGTACTCGGCTGTGCAGAACGTTTAAGTCATATTGCGGATTTACTGAATATCAGTAAGAGCAAAAACCCTCAAAAAAATGCAGAAGAGCTTGTGGAGTTCTTGGTGAAGTTTTGCAAGCAACTCAATCTTCCATCCGGTTTAACTCATTTCGGAATTGGTGCCGATGATATTCCGGCCTTAGCTGCGGAAGCAATTAAAGTAGAGCGTTTATTAAAAAACAATCCACGTAAATTGTCTTTAGCTGATATTGAAGCGATTTATCGTGAGGCGCTGTAATGGGTGAGGTGAAGATATGAGTATGGATGAAGTGATTTCATTTATGAAAAGCAGTAAAGATCATTTCTCTCTGCAAGGAAAAGATGGTCGATCTATATTCGATGTCGAGCCGTTACGCTCAATTATTGATGCAATTCAGGATGGAATTTATATTACGGATGCGAATGCCATTACGATTGCAGTAAATAGCGCTTATCAGCGTATTACGGGGTTAAACCGTAGTATTTTGATTGGTCGTTATATGGGCGATTTAGTCGAATTGGGCTACTTGTCAAATTCTGCATCCTTAGAGGTATTGAAGCGTCAAGAAGTTGTGACTTTGGTGCAGACCATTAATGGTACGCAAAAAATCTTGGTCACAGGTAGCCCTGTCTTTGATAAAGATAAAAACCTGATTTGTGTAGTGACCAGCGTCCGGGACATTACTGAATTGCTGCGAGCCAAACATGCTCAAGAGCAATTGGAAAATCTGTTCCGCAGTCAATCACAGTACAAAATTTCATGCTCTTCAAATGATCTGATTATTTCACGTGAAACGCAAAAAATATTCGATTTAGCAACCAACGTTGCAAAATTTAATAGCAAGGTTTTATTACGTGGGGAAACAGGTACAGGTAAAAGTAAGCTTGCGCGCTATATCCACAGTATGAGTCCACGTGCTGAATATGCATTTTTAGAACTTAACTGTTCAGGTATTCCAGATAATTTACTTGAAATTGAACTATTTGGTTATGTACCAGGAGCATTTACAGGTGCCTCTGCCAAAGGCAAAAAAGGCTTATTGGAAATTGCCCATCAAGGCACATTATTTCTGGATGAAATTGGTGATTTACCCTTAAGCATGCAAGTGAAACTACTCAAAGTCATTGAAGAAAATCGTTTCTTACCTGTGGGGGCGACTGAGTTCCGTGAGGTTGATATCCGCATTATTTCTGCCACTCATCGCAATTTGGAAGAAATGGTGGCGCAAGGTGAATTCCGAGAAGACTTATTTTATCGAATTAATGTAGTGGATTTAGAACTTCCGCCGTTAAGAGTACGGCATTCAGAAATTTTGCCTTTAGTTCTGCAATATCAAAAAAACTTCAATGAAAAATATGGTTTGAATAAACAGTTTAGTCCGGAGGTCGTGGAATCTTTTGCACAACATTCTTGGCCAGGAAATATTCGCCAATTGGTCAATGTAGTTGAACGCCTCATGGTCAGCACTATGCATTCGGAAATTACCATCCATGACCTACCTGACTTCCTACGCCATGAAGTAGGGATGAGCAAAAAAGAACTCAGTTTAAAAGATAAGGTTTTGGCTTATGAGCGTGAACTGATTTTAGGTGCCCTGGAAACTCATGGTTCTACTCGAGCAACAGCAGATGCTTTGGGAGTAGAGCAATCGACCCTTGTGAAAAAAATAGCACGATTTAAACAGCATTAAGTTTAGGAATTTATATATGGATATTACCGGTTTATCAGTATTTGAAAATCGATGCCTGGTAAATGGCACATGGTTAAGTGCTGCTCAGTCATTAGAAGTAAAAAACCCATTAGACAACAGCGTGATTGCGGAAGTTCCGGTGTTATCTCCCGAAGAAATCGAGCAAGCACTTCGTGATGCAGATCTTGCACAAAAACAGTGGAAAAATGTCGCACCCAATGAGCGTAGTCGTATTTTACGTAATTGGTTTGATCTGCTCATGCAAAAGCAAGATGAACTTGCGACCATCATGACTGTTGAACAAGGTAAACCATTAAAAGAAGCCAAAGGTGAAATTGCCTACGCTGCAAGCTATATCGAGTGGTTTAGTGAGGAAGCAAAGCGCGGTTATGGCGATATTATTCCTGCACAATCGAACAGTGAAATTTTAGTCTTTAAAGAAGCTGTAGGGGTATGTGCGGCGATTACCCCTTGGAATTTCCCCGCAGCTATGATTACGCGTAAGGTGGCTCCTGCTTTGGCTGCAGGTTGTAGCATCATTGTTAAACCTGCTTCTGAAACCCCGCTTACTGCACTTGCAATTGCAAAACTTGCAGAACAGGCAGGGATTCCTGCCGGCGTATTTAATGTTGTTACAGGTTCATCGACTGAAATTGGGCGTATCTTCACAGAAAGTTCAATTGTCAAAAAACTAAGTTTCACAGGTTCTACAGAAATCGGTGCAAAGCTGATGGCGAAAAGTGCTCCAACAGTGAAGAAACTCTCTCTTGAGTTAGGGGGGAATGCACCTGTTATCGTATTTAACAGCGCAAATTTAGATCTGGCTGTACAGGGTGTCATGGATACCAAATTCCGTAATGCGGGACAAACCTGTGTGTGTGCCAACCGTATTTATGTGCAAAGTGGTATTTATGATGCCTTTGTTGAGCAGCTCAAAGTCAAGGTTGAACAGCTTAAAGTCGGCAATGGGCTCAATGAAGATACCGACATTGGGCCACTTATCAATCGAAAAGCGATTGCCAAAGTTGAAGAGCATATTGCAGATGCATTGTCTAAAGGTGCAACACTTGTAACAGGAAAGACTAAAAACTCTGAAGGAAACTGGTGTGTACCAACCTTGGTAAAAGATGTCACACAAGACATGTTATGTGCCAAAGAAGAAACATTTGGTCCATTTGCACCTATTTTCAAATTTGAAGATGAGCAAGAAGCGATTGCCATGTCCAACGATACAGAGTTTGGTTTGGCCTCATATGTATTTACACAAGAAATTAATCAATTCATTCGGGTATCACGTGCTTTGGAATACGGCATGGTTGGGGTCAACACCGGTCTAATTTCAAATGCAGCTGCACCTTTTGGAGGATTGAAATCATCAGGAATCGGTCGAGAGGGTTCTAAATACGGCATGGATGAATATTTAGAAATCAAATATGTCTGTTTAGGAAATATCAATTAAGTTTTCTTATAAAAGGATGTTCACATGGAAGCAGTGAATCAAGTGGCGGCAACAGAAACCGCTCAAGAAGATAAATCTTCAATTAAAAAAGTTGTGGGTGCGGCAATGGCCGGTACCATTGCGGAATGGTATGAGTTTTTCATTTACGGTATTGCCAGCACCTTGGTCTTTTCTAAACTATTTTTTCCGATAATGGGTGATGGCAGTGTACTTATGGGAATCGTTGCTGCATTTGCAACATATGCCGTAGGTTTCTTGGCGCGTCCGCTTGGTGGTTTGGTCTTTGGTCATTTTGGAGATAAATACGGACGCAAACGCCTATTACAGATTAGTCTGATTATGGTGGGTGTTGCCACTTTCCTGATGGGATGTATTCCATCTTATGAAAGTATAGGTTATGCAGCACCTATTTGTTTGGTATTGCTTCGCTTTATTCAAGGTTTCGCTGTAGGTGGTGAATGGGGTGGTGCAATGCTGCTTGTAGGTGAGCACAGCCCAGAACACCAGCGCGGTTTCTGGACCAGTTTCCCCCAGGCAGCAGCATGTGCAGGTAATGTACTTGCGAGTTTGGTGCTATTAAGCTTATCCGCTCTGTTGGTGGCGGAAGATTTTTTAGCATGGGGATGGCGTATTGCCTTCTGGTTATCTGCAATTATTGTATTTATCGGCTATTACATTCGTAAAAATGTTGAAGAATCAGACGTATTTAAAGAGCAGTTAAAACGCCAAGAAGAGAAAGTTAAGGCAGCTGCTGGTATTAAAGAAGTATTGAAGCATTATCCGAAGCAAGCGATCTGCGGCATGTTGATGCGTGTAGGCGAAAACTCGGCATACTATATTATTGTCGTATTTTCAATTGCATACCTTTCTATCAAAATGCAATTTAGCTACTCAACCATTTTAGCGCTCTTACTTTGTGCCAATGCCTTCCAATTTTTCTCAATGATCTCTTGTGGTTATTTGTCTGACAAAATTGGCCGTAAACTCACGATGTATATTGGCTATGCCGGCTTAATCGTATGGATTCCTTTCTACTTTTATGGCCTAAACACCGGTGAATTCCTTATCGTCCTGTTCTCAATGTGCTTTGGTTTATTGTTCCAGGGAATGTGCTATGCAGGCCAGGGTGCGGTATTGGCTGAAATTTTCCCGACACGCATGCGCTACTCAGGTTCATCATTCTGCTATCAAATTTCATCAATTCTAGCAGGTTCAATTGCACCGATGATTGCCACACTACTTTGGAAAAAATTTGATAGCACTTTACCAATTACCTTCTACATTCTGTTTGTAATTGCGATTTCGATTGTTGCGATTTTCATGTTAAAGGAAACTGGTGGTCGTTCATTGCGTGAAGTTGACCACGAAGATCTAAAAAAACACGCTTAATTTCCTCAACTTTATAAAACATTCTGCTCACATGACGTGGGCAGAATAGGAAAACTCATGTTTAAAAAAGGATTGAATCATGAATTTAAAATTAAAAACTATAGTGTTTTCTATTGCTTGTGTAATGGGGTCTAGCGTAGTTGCAGATACTGTAGAAAGTCGCATTGGTGCCTTGGAAGCCGAATTAAATAAGTTAAAAGAACTTCGAGCACAAGATATTAAGCGTGCTGAAGAAAAGATAGCAAAAGTTGAAGCCAAATCTGATAGCAAAACATCAATTGTGGCAGGCGATACGAGTTTGAAGTTTTACGGTATTGTTCGTATGGATGCTGCTGTTGATTTTAAAGATACAGCTGCTGCACCATTTGTACAAAACCAGACACCAGATGTGAGTAGAACTCCTGCCGGTAATCGATCAGCATTTACACTAACCGCAACACGTCTAGGTATGGATTTACTTAAACCGGTAAATGGCACAGATGTAAAAGCGAAAATTGAAATGGACTTTTGGGATGGTGGTGAAGGTAATGGTAAATTACGTATTCGTCATGCATATATTGATTTTAATAATTGGTTATTGGGTCAAACCTCTTCAGGTATGGCGAATATTGAAACCAATACTGAAAGTGTGGATTACACCTTATTCATGGGCTATTCATGGACCCGTACACCACAAATCCGTTATAACTTCAATTTAGCACCTGCTCATAATTTAAAAGTGGCAGCAGAATATGTGGATTCAAGGTCTTCAGAGCTTCCAGCTTTAACAGCAAAATATGTATATAACCAGAGTAATTTAACTGCAGTTGCACAGGGTTTTGTTCACGAGAAACGTGCAAGTCTGACAGTAAATGGTGCTGAACAAGATATTGATAAGCTGGCTTGGAGTGTTGGTGCAGGTCTGAAATTTAAACCGACAGAAAACAACTCCATTCAAGGGCATGTGTATCATGTTAAGGGTGATGAAAAATTTGTATCTTATACTGCCCAAACAGGCGGAACTGTAAATGGTTATACCAGCAAAGGCGACTTTAGTGTAAATGCAAGCCAAAATGATTTAGATCAAAATGAAGTTAATACATATGTGTTGGGTTACTCACATAAATTAAATCATCAATGGCGCACAAACTTTGTGGCATCACTATTCGATTTTGATGATTCAACTACTTATGCCAAGAACAATACCGCAGCGAACAAGCGTGTATCAGATTTTGCAGCCAATATTTTCTACACGCCAGTTCCAAGTGTAGATGTAGGTTTGGAATATCATAATGGAAAACGTGAAAGGTTTGATGGAGAAGAGTTTGATGTATCCAGAATCAACTTTGTAAGCACATATAAATTCTAAAAAGACCACAAACTAGTCAGGGTAAGTGATTCACCCTGACTCATGCAAAATGGAATTCACATGAACGGTTTAAATAATAAAACAGTAATCATTACTGGAGCGCTTGGTGGAATTGCGAAAGCCACGATACAAGCTTTTGATAAATATAACGTAAATTTTATTTTGATTGATGTTGTTGATAAAGATAAAAATTTTTTATCAACACTAAAAAGTGCATATCAATATTTTAAGTGTGATATTTCGTCTTCAGATGCCATTGATCAAATTAAGTCACGAGTTGAAGCACAGTTTAAAACCATTGACTTCATTATTCATGCGGCAGGTTTATATCAGCACATTGAGCTTGCAGACTTAAGTTATGAAGAGTGGAACCGTCAAATTACAGTAAATTTAAATGCTAATTATTATTTGATTAAGAGCTTTCTACCGCTTTTGGCAGCACAAAGCTCCATTGTAAATATTTCATCTATCGCAGGTCATCAGGGCAGTATTGCGCATACTGCTTATGCCACAGCAAAAGGTGGAGTTTTGGCATTAACTAAAAGTTTGGCTATCGAGCTTGCGCCCAAGACCCGAGTAAATACGATTTCCCCTGGGCTTATTGATACGGCCATGATGCAAGGAATGTGTGACGAAAAACGCAATGGAATGATTCAAACCACTCCACTAAAACGATTAGGTCAACCAGATGAAATTGCAGAAGTCATTAAGTTTTTGTGTAGTTCAGGGGCATCCTATATTACAGGTGAAAATATTCATGTAAATGGTGGTTTGTATCGTGAATAGCAGTATGCAGTTTTCTGAAGTGACACGCCCCATTTCTTGGGGTGAAATGGATTTGTTTGGACATCTCAACAACGTGCATTATTTGCGTTATATGGAAGATGCGCGGATTGCATTTTTAGAACAATTTAATTTTTTTCAAGAAAACTTATATAGCGTCATTCTAAAAAATGAATGTGACTATAAAGCACCTGTCATTTATCCAGATCATCTTATTACTCGTTCCTTTGTGACTCATGTGGGCCATACAAGTTTCTGTATGTTGTATGAAATTTACAGTAAAGCACAGCATAAAATAGTAGCTGTAGGAAAAAGTGTGATTGTAATTGTTAATCAAAGCAACTTTGAAAAACAGCCTATTCCAAACCATATCAAAGAGAAAATTCAAGCTTATATGACACAATTTACGTATGGGAGTTTCGATGAGCAAGCATAATAAAGTTGCCATGATCACTGGTGCTGCATCTGGGATTGGTCGTGAAGTTGCAAGACGCCTGGCACAAGAAGGTTGTGATCTTTGCCTAATTGATCTTAATGAAGAATTACTTGAACAACTTAAGATTGAATTAGAGACATCTACCCAGATCGCTATTTATACAGGTGATGTTACTAATCATTCATTTATTCAGCACGTTGTGCAGGATATTCAACAAAATTTTGGCCGTTTAGATTTTGCGTTAAATAATGCCGGAGTAACCACTCCTGCGAATGCGGTGACGGACATATCGATTGAAGAATGGCATAGGGTGATGAATATTAATGTGAATAGTTTATACTATTGCATGCACTATCAAATTCCCTTGATGTTGAAGAACTCGGGTGGTTCGATCGTGAATATGTCATCCATGTTAGGGTTAATTGCTACGAAAAATCGTGCACCGTATGTTACGAGTAAGCATGCAGTTACAGGTATGACTAAAGCAGTGGCCCTTGATTATGCTGCGCAAAATATACGTGTGAACTCGGTTCATCCTGGATATATTGCAACACCATTAATTGCACATATTGATCACCAAATTTTGGCTGAAAAACATCCGGTAAGGCGTTTAGGCACGGCGAGTGAAGTGGCAGCTTTGGTAAGTTTTTTATTTTCAGAGGAATCTAAATTTATAACAGGTTCTCAATATGTTATCGATGGTGGCTACTCCATCCAATAAAAATATACAACTTATAAAGTGCTGATTTAGCTATTAATCATTTCAATAGAGGTAGATTTCTGAAATCAGCATTCACTTTGGCATTTGATTTATAAAAGATTTTATTTAATTAAATAAGGCTTATGCTCCTTTCTACTTAAGGACTATCTATAAGCTACTGTAAAATAATAATTTTAAAGGGGGAGTGTAACTGTTTCTGTATAAGAGGGATAAATCTTCTATTTCCCTTAATCATCTCTCCAAATAAAGTCAATATAACTTGACAAAAATCCCTCATCTGACAGACTTTTCAGTCATAAATAGCAGGGCATAGCCCCTTATTTCTTTACTTTAGAAATGATGCAATAAGCTACTATGCCGATTAGTGTTTGGAAATCTGTATGACTCTAGCCCGCCACGAAAAAATTTCTTTGTTGAAACAGAAGGTTTTAGAAGTGACTGAGAAGCTGCTGCTAGAAAATAATCAGGAGATCGTGGTGGGGGAGCTTGCTGAAGAACTCGATATTGCAAAGGGAACAATCTACAAATATTTTCAATGCAAAAATCAACTCTATCTTGAATTATTGATTTTAAATGAAAAACGCTTACTAGAAATCGCAGTAAATTATAAGAATGATGTCCAGCAAGGTATTACCCAATTCATGCTCTACCATATGATGAATGCCAACCGTACAGTGCTGTTTAATACTATTGAAGAACGGATCACCAGTCAGGAGAGGGGACTAAAAAATAAGTTTGAAGAACTATATGAAGTTCGTGAAAAAAGAATTTTGGAAGTCAAAGATATTACGATTGAATATTTGATC
The DNA here is from genome assembly GCA_947627655.1 of uncultured Acinetobacter sp. GTDB lineage: Bacteria > Pseudomonadota > Gammaproteobacteria > Pseudomonadales > Moraxellaceae > Acinetobacter. The sequence goes on from CANQWW010000012.1 coordinate 12,852, forward strand.
ACTCGGAACTGTTCGATCACTGTTCGTGACTATCTGTCCTATGTCTGGACTATCACCCATGGTGCCTGTCTGTTACTTAGTTCAACCTATTATCAGAAATCAATTGGTGAGCGCACTGATTTAATAAATTTTTATGTTAAACAGTCACTTAATGTCTAAATGATCTGGGGTTAAATCATTAGGCCAGTCCATTTCTAGAATACGTCGAAGTTCGATTACATTTTCAGCACCAATATGTTTTTTTAGTTCTTCTTCTGCATGATTCATTTCTGCAATGGCAACTGATGCCATTTTCTGTCCCTTGTCACTAAATTGTACCATCTTGATTCTCTTGTCTTTTGAGCTGTCCAAGAGTTCTAAAAAACCGGAGTGAATACCTTCATTTACTAATTGATGAACTGCTTGCCTAGAGATTTTTAGACGACGTGCTAATTCTGACATTGGCACAGGAGCATTGCCTAAATAACCATAAAGACGTGCCATAGAAGGGGTGACATAACCATAACCATTCTTTTCTGCATTCTGTATTAAATGTTCTTCAATCCATTCCAGGCGGCTACGAAGTAGTACTCTTAGTGATTTCACAATTTTAGTTACATTAAAAAAACTTAATTAATATAACAAAAAAATATTTTTTTGCACGCCTAATACTTTTGGCTAATCCAAATAACGTCAAGTTTACTTGACATTATATTCAGGTCAACTTAATGTATTTTGGCTAGGACAGCACAACAAAAAAAGGTACGTTGAATGGAACAACAACACAATACACAGCGTAATGCTGTCATGACGATTCTTATTTGTTTCCTCATTGCATTTATTGAGGGAATTGATTTGCAATCAGCGGGTGTCGCAGCCGCAGGTGTCGGTGCACATTTTGGCTTAGATAAACCCGCTTTAGGGCTATTCTTTAGTGCTGCCATTTTGGGCTTACTACCAGGTGGGATTATCGGTGGTCGTTTGGGGGATCGAATTGGTCGTAAAAAAATCCTCATTATTTCAGTCGCATTGTTTGGCTTATTTTCTATTTTCACTGCATGGGTCACATCTTATCCTGGCTTATTGTTTGCACGTTTTATGACAGGTGTAGGTTTAGGCGCTGCCTTACCCAATTTGGTGGCATTGGCTTCTGAAGCGGTAAGCGATAAAGCACGTGGTCGCGCCATTTCGTTGATGTATTGCGGTATGCCAATTGGCGGTATTGCGGTGTCATTATTGGCAAGTACTTCACTTGCAGCAGATTGGAAAGTGATTTTCTATGTCGGTGGTGTGCTGCCTTTACTGGTTATTCCATTGATGATGTGGTTTTTACCTGAATCACGTGCTTTCTTGGTGACCCAACAAGCCGATCAGCATATTGCTAAAACCAAATTTAGTGATTTATTCAACCAGTATTTCCGTACACCAACCTTACTGCTTTGGGTCGGATACTTCTTCACCATGATGGTGGTGTACATGTTGCTGAATTGGCTACCAACACTACTCATGGAATTAGGCTTTAAAAAGCAAGAAGCAACCATGGTGCAAATGTTCTTCTCGGTAGGTGCATTCATCGGCACGATTGTTCTTGGTATTTTGGTTGATCGCTGGAAAATGAAAAATGTGATTTTACTGATGTACAGCGGAATTGTACTGGGTTTAATTGCGTTAAACAGCTTCGATACAGTCACTGGTATGTACTTTGCGGGTGCCTTAGTTGGTTGCTTCACTATCGGTGGACAGATGGTGCTGTATGCGCTAGGCAGTCAGGTTTATCCAACGCAAATGCGAGGTACCGGTGTAGGTACTGCAATGACAGTTGGTCGCTTCGGTGCGATGGCAGGCCCAGCAGTAGCGGGTCAGTTCCTGGCGATGGGCAACGGCGCGACCGGCCTGATCGCGACCTGTATTCCAGGCATCGTCATTGCGGCGGTTTTGATTCTGATTTTATTGGGCACTATGCAAAAACGTGCTCAAGCACAAGCTTAAAACATGAGATGCAGTACCGGTCAGAAGATGGGGAACTGCAGCAATTTATTCAAATAAAGGGAAGATGGGCATGAGTTCTGTAAATCAAGTTCTGATTGAAACGCAAGGCAGCGTAGGCATTGTGAATTTTAAAACGGATAAATTAAATGTGTTATCCCATGCATTACGTTCAGATCTCTATCAGGCTGTGCAGCTGCTGCTGGCAGATGACGCTGTAGAATCGATTGTTCTATCTGGTTCTGCAAAAGCATTTAGTGCAGGGGCTGATATTGCCGAGTTTTCTGCAGGTACCCATCTCAACTTCCCATCATTACATGATTTAGTAAATACTATTTCTGATTCAGCCAAACCAGTTATTGCAGCAATTTCAGGTACGGCGCTGGGTGGAGGTTTGGAACTGGCTTTGGCTTGTCATCATCGTGTCGTGCATGAAAAAGCACAACTAGCGTTACCAGAAGTACACCTCGGTTTGTTGCCAGGTGCGGCCGGTACCCAGTTATTGCCACGTTATATCGGTGTTGTTGCAGCATTAGAGGCCATTCAATCTGGTAAGCCATTAAAACTGACAGCGCTGGCAGAGACTACTTTGATTGATGTACTGACTGCGGGCGATGTGAAACAGGCAGCGATTCAATTTGCTGCGGCAGTAAAAGTAGCTGCACATATTAAGCACAATACATTAGAACTGAATGAAGAATTAAAAACACTGTTGCAAGGCAAGCGTGAAGCGGCAGGCAATAAGCCACAAAACGTGGTGCAGCATGCGATTATCGATGCAGTTGAAGCAGCTGCAACTTTGGAGTTTGAACCAGGCTTTGCCAAAGAACAGGCTTTGTTCCAGCAATTAGCAACATCTGATGTGTCTAAAAGCTTACGCCATGCCTTCTTTGCAGAACGTGAAGTCAAAAATATTCCAGGTCTCGATGCTGCTGCAAAAGCAAAAAATATTGAAAAAATCGCAGTGATCGGTGCCGGCACCATGGGTAGCGGTATTGCAATCTGCTTCCTGCAGGCTGGTTATCCAGTCACCCTGATTGAAAACCAGCAGGCAGGTCTGGATCGTGGTCTGTCTTTAATTAACAAACATTTTGCTGGTCAGGTGGCAAAAGGCCGTTTGACTGAAGAAAAAGCCCAAGCCATTCAGGCGAACTTAAGCACCAGTCTGGATTACAGCGCACTGGCAAATGTCGATCTGGCTTTAGAAGCAGTGTTTGAAGACTGGGATGTGAAAACCGCTGTTTTAAAACAGATGGATCAATACCTGCCTGCACACGCAGTACTGGCAAGCAACACGTCTACATTAGATCTAAATGAATTAGCTCATCAGACCTCACGTCCAACGTCTGTAGTCGGCTTACATTTCTTTAGTCCGGCGCAAATTATGCCGCTGTTAGAAGTCATTCGTACTCATGCCACAGATGACGCAACGTTGATGACTGCTTTAGAAATTGGCAAATGTCTACGCAAGGTAGCGGTAGTCGCTGGCGTATGCGATGGCTTTATTGGCAACCGCATGCTGAATGAATATCTGCGTATTGCTGGCATGCTGATTGATGCTGGTGCATCGCCTTATCAAATCGATACTGCGTTGGAAAATTGGGGTATGGCGATGGGTCCATTCCGCATGTGTGATATGGCAGGGAACGATATTGGTTACCTGATTCGTAAACAGCAGCTGAAAGTAAATCCGAATAAGAAATTCTCTGGTATCGCAGATCAGTTGGTTGAAGCAAAACGTCTTGGACAGAAAACCAAAAAAGGTTGGTACGACTACAGCAGTGGTAACCGTCGTGGAGATCAGGATGCCAACGTGCTGGCGATGATTGATGCTTACCGTGCTGAAAAAGGCATTCAGGTGCGTGCGTTTAGCGATGCAGAAATCGTTGAACGCTGTATCTATGCCTTGGCCAATGAAGGTTTCCGTCTGTTGGAAGAAGGTATAGCGATCCGCCGCTCTGATATCGATGTGGTTTATCTGGCTGGTTATGGCTTCCCACGCTGGCGTGGTGGCCCGATGTTCTATGTAGCAGAACAGGGTCTGAACCACATGGCAGCAGCTATGCAGCAATTTGCCCAAGATCCATGTACTGATGCGGAGTTCTGGCAAGTACCAGCCTTACTGGCAGAGTCACTCGCTGCTTAAGCAATGCAACTTGATTAAAGAATAAAAATGGTGACTTAGTCATAAACAGAACTGGGCACCCAGGGGGTAACATAATGAGCACATTACATTTTAATCACTGGCCACGTCATCTTTCCCGTCATTTGTCCTATCCACAGACGGGTTTATATGAGCATTTGGCAACGAATGCGCTGCGTTATCCAGACAAAGTGGCTGTGAACTACTATGGCAGCCAGGTCGATTACCAGACTCTGAATGCACGGGTAAACCGTTTCGCTGGTTACTTGCAAGAACAGGCCAATGTGCAGCCGGGCGACCGTGTTGTGATCAGCATGCAAAATAGCGTGGCTTTCATTATTGCCTACTATGCGATTTTGCGTTGCGATGCGGTAGTAGTTCCGGTGAATCCAATGAACAAGGCATTGGAGCTGGAATGGTATGTGTCAGATACCGAAAGTAAAGTGGCAATCGTCGGTTCTGAGCTGATCGCTGAGTTTGAAACTTTGATGGGCAATACCTGCCTGGAAAAAATCATCGCGGCACGTTATGGCGATGACATTTTTACCCCAACTAAATTCGTGATTCCAGAAACTGTCACTCAGGCGCCGGTGGTGAATGAAACTGTATTTGTCACTAATTTTGAAACAGCTTTAGAGCATTCTGAAATCCAGACACAGGCAAGCCGTAAAGGCGAAGACCTGGCGGTGATTCTGTACACATCTGGCACGACTGCACACCCGAAAGGTTGTATGTTGAGTCATCGTGCATTGGTGGCACAAATCCTGACCCAGATTAACTGGAGTCCATGGAATAACACAGCGAAAGTGCTGTCAGTGACACCATTCTTCCATGTCACTGGGATGATCAATGCCATGTGCCTGCCGATTTGGCTTGGTGCAACGACTTATCTGATGACTCGCTGGGATCGTCTCTGCGCAGCGCAGGTGGTAGATATGCATGGTTTAACCCACTGGTGCTGTATCCCGACCATGGTGGTGGACCTGCTGGCAATGCCGCATGTGAATAAATTTAACTTCCGTTCCTTTACCTGTGTCTATGGCGGTGGTACCGGTATGCCGCATGCCATTGCTCAAGACTTTGAAACGCTGACTGGTATCGAATTTATCGAAGGCTGGGGCATGACTGAAATGGCAGCGGGCGTGCATTTGAATCCATATGGTCGTGGTAAGCGCCAGTGTCTGGGTGTGCCGCTATTTGATGTAGATAGCCGCGTGATTGATCCGGAAACTGGTGACGAACTTGGTGTACGTCAATGTGGTGAAATTATTTCCAGCAGTCCATGTATGTTTAGCGGTTACTGGAAAAATCCCGAAGCGACCGATGCTTCATTTATCGAACATGATGGCAAACACTTCTTCAAAACTGGTGATGTTGGTTATTACGATGAAGAAGGCTACTTCTTTATGGCAGACCGTCTGAAGCGCATGATTAATGTGTCGGGTTATAAGGTTTGGCCATCAGAAGTGGAAAGCCTTTTATACAAGAATGAAAAAATCTTAGAAAACTGCATTATCCCATGTAATAAAAATGACCGTGGGGAAAGTGTAAAAGCAGTTGTAGTTCTGAAAGATAGCCAGAACATGACTGAAGAAGAGTTTAAACAGTGGTGCCGTCAGCAAATGTCGGCCTACAAAGTTCCGAAAGTGGTGGAATTTGTCAAAGAACTTCCAAAAACCGCAAGTGGAAAAATTAACTGGCGTTTACTGCAAGACAAGGAAATGAGCGCATGAATAGCTACAAAGCTCCTCTTAATGATCTAAGCTTCATCTTTAACCATTTACTAGATCAAGAGCAACTGGCTCAGCTTCCGGGTTTAGAAGATTTAGGTGTAGAACTTTACGAATCTATTTTAGATGAAGCCGGCAAGTTTGCCACGAATGTACTGGATCCGATCAATGCCAGCGGTGACCGTGAGGGCCTGAAAATTACCAATGGCGTAGTCACAACACCAAAAGGATTTAAAGAAGCTTACGTGCAGTATACACAAGCGGGTTGGAACAATATTTCACTAGATCCAGAGTTTGGCGGACAGGGGCTACCTTATATTCTGTCGACTGCGGTCAATGAAATCATGATGTCAGCCAACAAGTCTTTTGTGATGTGTTCAGGTCTGACCATTGGTGCGATTGAAGCGATCAGCCATGCGGCATCGGATGAACTGAAACAGAAATACCTGCCGAAACTGGTGTCTGGTGAATGGAGCGGTACCATGAACCTGACTGAGCCAGGTGCAGGTTCGGATGTCGGTGCATTAAAAACCAAAGCGATTGATCAAGGCGACGGTACATATCGTATCCACGGCCAGAAAATCTTTATCACTTTCGGAGAGCATGATTTTACTGACAATATCGTGCATTTGGTTTTGGCACGCTTGCCAGATGCCCCTGAAGGTGTACGCGGCATTTCATTGTTCCTGGTACCTAAATTCCTAGTGAATGAGGGTGGTTCTTTAGGCGAGCGTAATGATGTGCGCTGTGTATCCATCGAGCATAAACTCGGTATCCATGCCAGCCCGACCTGTGTAATGGCTTATGGCGACAATGAAGGTGCCTTAGGTTACTTAGTTGGTGAGAAAAACAAAGGTCTAGCCGCAATGTTCGTGATGATGAACATGGCACGCCTAACTGTTGGTATGGAAGGCGTGGCATTAACTGAACGTTCTTATCAGGCAGCGTTGGACTATGCACGTGAACGTATTCAGGGTGCCGATGTAGAAACAGCTAAGTCGATTGCGATCATTGAACATGCAGACGTACGTCGTCAGCTGCTCAGTATGAAATCCAATGTAGAGGCTATGCGTGCACTGTCTTTATTCATCGCCCAGGCTCAGGATATCAGCTTCCGCCATCCGGATGCCCAAGTGCGTAAACACAATCAAGGTTTGGTAGATTTACTAATTCCAGTGTTCAAGGCATGGGCAACAGAAACTGCATTGAAAACTACAACCACAGGTATTCAGGTACATGGCGGTCTAGGCTTTATCGAAGAAACTGGCGTAGCACAGTACCTGCGTGATGCAGTGATTAGCGTGATTTATGAAGGCACTACTGCAATTCAAGCAATGGACCTCGTTGGCCGTAAGCTGGTCAAAGACCAAGGCAAAAATCTGGGTGTACTGATTGGCATGATGAAAGAAACTTTGGCAGAAGTTCAAGCTCAACCAGAACTGGCGGATGTCGCTGCTGAATTTGCCACAGCAATTGATCTGCTTGCTGAACATAGCCAGCACATTGCACAGCAGTTCGTACAGTCGACCAAGCAGGCACTGTCTGTCTCAGTTCCATACTTAATGCTGACCGGTAATGTCGTGGGTGCATGGCAATTGGCGAAGAGTGCAGTCAAAGCATCAAAACTCTTGGCATCTGGTGACAGTAACGAAAACTTCCTGAAAGGCAAGATTCAAACTGCCCGTTTCTATCACCGTATGGTGCTGCCAGAAATTCATGGTTTGGCCTACAGCGTGAAAAATGCGGGTGATGCCGTAGCTGCTTTTGACAATGCCTACTTCGGTGAGTAATACCATGAGCTTTAATGTGAATGCTTTTCTAGAAAAAGTGACACCGCCACCGATTCATACCTTTTTAGGTGGCAAGGTGGAAAAAGTCGAGCAAGATAATGGTTGGAAAGCTGTGATCAGCTATCAGCCGCGTCCTGAATTTGCCAACCCGATGGGGCATGTTCAAGGTGGCATGCTCTGTTCCATACTGGATGATGCCATGGGACTGTTTGCCATTATTGCTCAGGAAGGTACGCCATCAGCCACCATCACCATGAATGTGTCTTTCCTGCGTCCATGCAATATTGCACCGGTTGAAGTGGAAGTCTATTTCATACGTCAGGGCCGCCGCATTTCCAATATTGAAAGTGTGGCTTACCAGAACGGTAAGGAAGTCGGTAAAGCTAGCGCAGCATTTACCGTTGTATAAGAAAATTCAGGGCATTCACTACAGTGGATGCCCTATTTTTCAATGTATCAGGATGATACCTAGAGGGTGAGCAAGGAGAGTTAATGAATTATCACAAGCGAATGTAACAATTAAATAAATTGCTGAATCAGCAATTTGTCGAGCCAAATTTTGAAAAACACTTTTTAAACTTTTCTGTTGATTCCTATCAATGGAGCAGGGGTCTTTTTGTCTCAGGGAAATGACAATGAAACAATTTGCTTTAACTACACTATGTATTGCAACACTGTTACCAACACTGGCGAATGCTGATTTTATTGAGGATAGCTCGGTTAGCTTGACCGCCCGTAATTTTTATCTAGATCGAAACTTTACTGATCCTGAAGTGACGAGCCCGGCGGCCAAACAATGGGTACAAGGTTTTATCCTGAATGCCAAATCTGGCTATACCGAAGGCACCGTGGGGCTAGGGCTAGATGTTTATGCTGGAGCCGGTTTTAACCTCTGGGGCGATAAAGAATATTTGCCAGTCGTGCTGCAACAAACCCCAACTAAATCAAATGGTGATCCAGTCGATTCCTTCGGTGAAATTGGCGTGACCGGTAAAGCCAAAGTATCAGAAACTGAAGTTAAGGTCGGGACTTTATTCCCGGTGAATCCGGTACTGGTTGGTTCACCAGCGCGTCTGCTACCACAAACCTATCGCGGTGTGGCTTTAGAATCTAAAGACATTGACCGCATCAAGGTTGAAGCCGGTTATGTTGACCGCGTCAATCACCGCGATTCAACTAACTGGGAACATATCCATCTGTCTGGTGCCAACAAGAAATATAATTCAGTAGAAGCCGATGGCCTTTACTATATTGGTGGCTATTATTATTTGCGTCCGGAAACGACCTTTGCGCTATATCATGCCAATCTGGATGACGTGTACAATCAGTATACTTTTTGGGCACGTAATACCCATCACTTTAATGAGCGCTATAAATTATTTAATGACTTCCGTTATTTCCGTACTGTAGAGGCGGGTGCTGCTAAAGCTGGTAATGTGGATAGTCATCATGGTAATGCTGTAATTGCTTTAGGTGTAGATAACCATACTTTTACCACCGGTTATATTCATAACTCGGGGGAAACAGGATTCCCTTATTTAAGTGGTGGAGAGGCGAATACTTATATTGATGCTTGGGCAACAGATTTCCTGAATCCGAAAGAAAAGGCTTGGTCAGTACGTTATGATTATGACTTTAAGAATGAAATCCCTGGTCTAAAATTGATGATGCGTTATACCGAAGGAACTGAGATTGAGTTGGATAATCTGCGAGCTCATTATCAAGCGAAAGGCAATTATCAGATGGATGAAGATTTAGAAGAACGTAAATTTGGTGTTGAGCTATCTTATCAGCTTCAAAGCACACGTTTGAAAGGTTTATTTGTTCGGTTACGCCATGAAAATTACAAAAACAACTTTGGTCCTGATGCAACATTCAGAACTGCTAAGGAGCAACGTGTGAATATTGATTATACGTGGAAATTTTAATTTCAATATTGATTGGGTAAATAATAAAAATAAGCATTGAAAGATTTATTTTCTATCAAGATGGAAGTAGAGAATCAATGCTTGTGTCATCGAGACAAACTAAACATTTTGTCTAGCAATTTCAATTAAGTCATTGAGTATCGCATCAGCATGTATGTTGCTGTGGTCACTCTTTGAATCTAAATCATCTGACATCATTTTTTTCTGGTCTTGAGCTGACTGAATTTCATTATCAATATCGCAGAAAATCTAAAAATGAATAGAGCTAGTAGATAAAAATGGCTGAATACAAGTCTGCTCATTTAAACGTTGATGATCAAATTGTCTCTAAAACCATTTTTCCCTTGCTCTTGCGGATAACCTAAAGGATTGATCACTAATCGGCATCCATCTACGACTGTATCAACCGATGTATGCGTATGTCCCGCAATCCAAAGATTGAAGCCTTTAATATCAAGGTCATTAATAAAATAGGGATTAAGCGCTGAGGCAACAGGATGGTGGCCCCAATATGGATCAAGGCAGGCTAAATGAGGTGGGAAATGGGTAATAACGATCACATTATCTTGCCCCTTAAACTGCATAATATTTTGATGATATCGTTGAAATAATGTGATGTAGTCATCAGCGGTGATAGGTCGATGATCAGTGCTAATCATGATTTGATCAAAATCATAAATAGATTGTTCAGCATCTTTTTTAAATTGTAGAAGTTCGGTCGGGGTGGTAAGCGTTGAGTTGGAACGGAAATTGGTAAATAAGGTACCACCAACAAATATTTTATTTTGTATTTTAATATAGTTATCATCAAGCAGGGCATTTTGAGGATAGTTTTCTCTTAAGAAATCCACGACTAAACTGTAGTTGGAGCTGTAGTAATCATGATTACCCAAAACAAAGATAAAGTGTTTATTCAGACTTTTACATGTTTCTGCAAACTCCAGAGCACCACTCAGGCGATTAGAAAAATCCCCAGCATGAATGATCAGATCTGCATCTTTTGATAGTTGATATTCTGAATTATGGGTGTCAGATAAAATTTGTAGTTTCAAATGGCCTCCTCAGGCTGATCAAAAAGATAACATGCGCTGAGCTTGTTTTAAATAGATAAAGACCTCAATACCATGCGTGCTTGAGCAGACTACAAGAAGCATAAAAGACTTTTGTTCTCATCAAGGAATAAGTGATGAATAGCACCATAAAAGATTTTGAATTTACATTTTATATCAATTATTTAAGATCTTTAGATAAAAGTGTTGCGGATCGGTTAGTTGCAGCCAGTTGTGATGATACTTTGTGATGCACAATCAACAACGACTTATATTTAGCGTTTATCAGAAAAGCGGAAAGTCTTGATGTAGCAATTGAAAATGCATTAAGAAATATTAAGACATGCAGGATGTCAGTCTATTCAAATACATGTGAATAATGAGCTTTATCCTTTGGTTGGGTAATGAAGTTTAATTGTATAAAGAGCATTGTCATTTATTTATATGCAGCTTATTGGCAGTCTAGAGATTAAAGAAGCATTCTATGGTATTGCTAATCATTTATCAGAATGCGCTGATCACGTGGCCTGACGCCGTTATGAATATGAACATCGCAAATTCAGGCAATCACGCAAGCGCTTGTAAATAATTTTACAGTCTCAAATGGCGTTGGACGAATCTATTCATGTGATATCACATCAATAGATTCGTCTCTGGGTTTTCCAATACTTGATATTATTTGACCACTGCATCTACTTCTTTGAGCATGGACTGCATGCCGCCCAGACTGTCATTCATCAGATACCAGGTGTTGGAATCCAGAAAGACGATATGGCCATTTTTGGCCGCTGTGGTCTGCCGTACCAGATTATTGTCCAGTACCTTGCGTGCACCGCCGTCACCTTCGGTAATGGCCGCGCTGCGATCGATCACAAACAGATAGTCCGGGTTCTTCTCGGCAATAAACTCATGCGAAACCGACATGCCATGAGTACCAACTTTAATCTTCGGGTCGGCTGGCTGGAAGCCGTACAGGTCATGAATCAGTCCAAAACGTGAGCCTACTCCATAGGCAGACAGCTTGTTGTTGTTGACCAGAATGATCAGTGCGGTCTTGTCCTTGGTTTTCTGCTGCAGCGCCTGAATGTTCTTGGACAGGTCGCTCAGCTGCTGCTCGGCCTCGGCACGTTTACCGACCATATCGGCAATGTTCAGGGTGTGCTGGCGGAAAGAATTTAAACGGTCGTTATAATCCACCTGATTAAAATAGACCGGGGCAATGCCCTGAATTTGGCCCATCAGGTTTTCCATGCGTCCGCTCATCAAGATCAGCTGCGGCTGGCTTTCAGCAATTTTTTCTAGATTGGGTTCCTTGGCCGTGCCCACATCGATATAACTATCGCGATTAAACTGTTGCAGTGCTTCTGGCAATGGCGTGCCTTGTGGTAAAGCCACCACTTTTTCACTGGTACCCAAGGTCTGAATGGTGTTGAGCGAGTTGGTATCCAGTACCGTGATGCGGCTTAATTCCTGGGGAATACTGATCTTGCCGGCCTGGCTTTCAAATTGCTGCATTTCAGCTGCACTGGTCTGACCAGAAGGGGTCTCGGTTGGACTACAGCCGGCCAGCAGACCGGTGAGCAACAGTGCAGATACGAGAGTATTTAAACGCATGGAGGTCTCCTAACTAATAAAATACAGCCCCAGCTGATGTTGCTGAATCTGCTGAATGGGAATATGAAAATCAAAAATATCCTGCAGAATATCTTCATGCATGATCTGCTGCGGCGTGCCCTGATAGGCCAGTTGGCCCTGTTTCATGGCAATGATCCGGTCCGCATAGACTGAAGCAAAATTGATATCGTGAATCACCACCACAATCGATTTACCATGATTGACGCAGAGGTCTTTGAGCACGCGCATGATCTGGGCGGAATGCTTCATGTCCAGATTGTTCAGCGGTTCATCCAGCAGGATATACTGGGTGTCCTGCGCCAGCACCATGGCAATATAGGCGCGCTGGCGTTGGCCACCGGACAGCTCGCTTAGCTGCTGGCCCCGCATCGGTTCCAGCTCCATATAGTTGATCGCCTGATCAATCATTTGCCGGTCCTGTGCGGTCAGATGTCCGCGTGAATAAGGAAAACGCCCAAAGGCCACCAGATCTTCGACCGACAGACGCAGCTCGGTATGGTTGGCCTGCTTTAAAATCGCCATTTTCTTGGCAATCTCGGCATTGTTCATCTGCTGTAGATGCTGTCCGTCCAGCAGCACCTGGCCAGTATCTGCACTGATCAGCCGGCTGATGATGCCCAGCAGGGTGCTTTTACCGGCCCCATTCGGACCAATAAAGGCGGTAAACTGACCTTCGGCAATTTCAAGAGAAACTTGCTGAACCACGGTCTTGTCATGGTAATGCTTGCTGATATGCTCTAAGACAATTGCCATTTTTTATTGTCCTTCAATAAGATCCAGAAAAAGTACAGGCCGCCGACAAAGTTGATGATCACGCTGAGCGTGGTGCGCAGATTAAGCAGATGCAACACGATAAACTGGCCGACCAGCAGGGCCAAGATCGAGACCAGAATCATGCCGGGCAGCAGGACCTGATGCCGGTGGGTTTTAAAAATTTCCAGGCTGATATTCAGTACCAGCAGACCGAGGAACATCATCGGTCCGGCCAGCGTGGTTGCCGAGGCCAGTGCCAGCACCACCAGAATCAGCGAAATCCGGCTCTGGCGGTCATAATCCAGTCCCAGATTCAGGGCATGATCACGGCCCAATGCCATCACATCAAAAATCCGTACCTGACGCAGACAATAGATCAGGATCGGCAGGATGGTCAGTGCCGACAGGATCAGCGGTTCGACTTTGACAAAGTTAAAGCTGGCAAAGCCGGCATAAGCCGCGACCTGAAACTCATCCGGATCGAGCAGCACCTGAATAAAGGTGGTCATGCTGTCAAACAGCGTGGCGCAGATCAGTCCGACCAACAGCAGGAAATAGATATTTTTTTCCGCGACTTTCTGGAAAATAAAATGGTAGAGCAGCAGGGCAAAGGCCAGCATCAAGGCCAGTGAAATAAAATAGTCGGCCAGGATATTCAACGACAGCAGGGCGCTGGCGCCAAAAGCATAAATAATCAGGTTTTTTGACAACTCATACAGCTTGTCCAGTCCCAGCGCCTGTGGGGTTACCACCCGGTTATTGACGATACTGTGAAAAATCAGGGTAGAAATGCCGACCGCAGTTCCGGCAATCACAATGCCGCAGACGGTTTTAAAACGCAGACTCAGTGCATAGCGCCAGGCCGGCCCGAGATCCCAGCACAGATACAGCAGTAGACTGGCCAGCACTGCCAATGTTAGCAATAGTAATTTGGCAGCATTAGACATGACGATAACTCCGCAGTAGTAGCCACAGGAAAATCACGCTGCCAAATACGCCCATAATCAGACTAATCGGAATTTCATAAGGATAGATCAGGATTCGTCCAAAGATATCGCAGACCAGTACCAGCAAGGCACCCAGCAGGGCAGTCGGCCCCAGGGTTTTACGCAGGTTATCGCCCAGATACAGGCTGACAATATTGGGCACAATGAGCCCCAGAAAAGGAATTGCACCGACGGTAATCACTACAATGCCGGTAATCATCGACACCAGTGCCAGGCCAATAAATAAGGTCTGGCGATAGTTCAGCCCCAAATTAGACGCAAAATCCTGGCCCAATCCGGCCAGTAAAAAGCGCTGGGCAAACAGGTAGATGAGGATAAACAGCGGCACACTGAGATAAATCAGCTCATATTGCCCGTTTAAAATGGTGGAAAAATCACCCTGTAACCAGCCAGCCAGATTTTGCAGCAAATCCATTTGCAGGGCAATAAAAGTGGTAAAGGCAGAAATGATACTGCCAAAAATCATCCCGACCAGCGGCACAAACACGGTATCACGATGCTTGAGCCGCGATAAAATCGCCATAAAGCCCATGGCCCCAAGCAGGGTCACCACAATCGCAAAACCGGTTTTCAGAAAAATCGAGGCAGTCGGCAGCAGAATAATCGATACCAATACACCCAGACGGGCACAGTCATACAGCCCAGCGGTGGTTGGAGAAACAAAACGGTTACGGCTCAGGGTCTGCATGATCAGGCCACAGATACTCAGACCAGCCCCAGCAATCAGAATAGCCATCAGTCGCGGTAAACGGCTGGTCCAGAACAGTTGCCAGTCCTGAGCCTGGCCTTGTAATAAGCCTTGCCAGCGCATGTCACCGACACCGACCGACAGGGAAAATCCTGCACCAAGCAAGAGCAGAAGCAGCAGATAGCGGTGTTTTATCATGGGCTTATCATCATAATCCGGTGATATCAACATCGATCAAGCGCATAGACATAGATCAAGATATAGAAAAAATTAAAAATAGAAAAAGTGGACTGGCAGATTGCCTCGGTGCACTTCGGGAGATCGCTTTTCGATGATCTATTTGGATCAGTAGACCCATAGTTCTGGATCAGGATGCAGGCTATAGCTTAGCCAGCTCAGGAATGTTAATCATTCTCATTATTGTAAGGTAATATAAATAAAAATAGCAGGGAACCCTATTTAAGCAACGCAGTGTCTTATATTTGCAACAATAGCAAGCTGAAAATGATACTAATTCTGCTTAAAAAAACATCTAATTCATTGAATAGACAGTGGATTGTTCCAGAATATAGTCAATCAAGGTGCGTAATTTTTTCGGAATATACGGGTCCTTGCTATACACCAGATTCAGCTGGCTGTCCTGATAGCCTGGAATATCTAGCTGGGCTTCGAGCAGCTCGCCACGGGCCAGATGTGCTTCGATCGCAACACGCGGCTGATAGATGACACCCAGTCCAGCCAAGGCCAGATCAATCAGGATCAGGCCACTATTGCTTTTACTATTACCGGAAATCTGCACCTGACGGTTCTGGCTAAACTGCCAGAACTGCGGCCCGGCAATTTCTGACTGAGAACAGCCGAGACAGTTGTGCTGGCGCAGCTCATCCAGACTGCCCGGCAGGCCATGTCTCTGCCAGTAGGCCGGACTGGCGGCCACCACCATGTCCACTTTGGGGAGCAGCGGTCGTGCAATCAGGTAAGGTTCAACCTGCATCCCGAAGCGCAGTATCAGGTCTAGTTGCTCTTTTAACAGGTCGGAACGTTCGTCAGAAATCTGGATCTCTAGCTCAATATGCGGATACAGGCGCTGGAACTGTTGCAGCTGAGGCAATAGGTATTTCTGCCCTAATACACTCGGCATGGCCAGACGGATTTTGCCCTGCACCTCGGTCTGGTCACGCAGCAGATTGCTTTCTGCCTCGCCCAGATCGTTCAGGATTTTTTCACAGGTGTGTAAATACTCAGCCCCACTACGGGTCAGTTCCAGCCGCCGCGTACTGCGCTGCAGCAGTTTGAGCTGCAAATGCTGTTCCAGTCGCTGGATATGCCGGGTGACCATGGCGGCTGAAATTTGATGCTGTTCTGCAGCACGGACAAAGCTGCCGGCATGAGCCACACTCATGAAAATCTGCATGCTGGTCAGTTTGTCGAACATAGATTATTTACAAATAGTGAATAATGACTTTACAACTATGATAATTATTAAACCAAAAAACAAGTCTATAGTGAATGAAATCTTGACCATTGGAGTAGATGATGCATATTTCACTTGATCAGAAAACCGCACTGGTGACTTCTGCCACAGCAGGTATCGGCTTTGCGATTGCTCAGGGGCTGGCTGAAGCAGGTGCAGAAGTGATCATTACCGGCCGTCAGGCAGACAAAGTAGATCAGGCCGTTGCACGGCTGCAACAGCAGTTTCCTGCGGCCCGGATTCGCGGACTGGCACTGAATGCCGCTACGGCAGAAGGCTGTGCCCAGATCATTCAGGCCGTACCGCAGGTGGATATCCTGATCAATAACTTGGGTATCTATGGCACTTGTGAATTCAGTCAGATTTCAGACCAGCAGTGGTTCGAGTTTTTTGAAACCAATATCATGAGCGGGGTACGCCTGAGCCGGCACTATATGCAGGCTATGCAACAGCAGGGCTGGGGCCGGATTCAGTTTATTTCCAGTGAATCGGCTTTTAATATTCCGGCCGACATGGTGCATTATGGGATGACCAAATCGGCTATTCAGGGCGTCTCTCGTGGCCTGGCCAAGGCACTAGCGGGTAGTGGTGTCACGGTGAATACTGTCTTGCCGGGGCCGACCAAAACTGAAGGTGCGATGGTGATGCTGGAAAATATTGCGCAGCAACAGGGCTGCAGCCTGATCGAAGCTGAGCGCCATTTTATTGCACAACACCGTAATAGCAGTATTATCCGCCGTTTTGCTGAGCCACGGGAAATTGCCAATATGGTGGTCTATATCGCTTCGCCACAGGCCAGTGCCACCACAGGCGCAGCACTACGGGTCGAAGGCGGGATTGTGGACAGTATCCATTAAGTGATTACCCGTAAAAAGTACGGATTTTAAAGCGGATATTCATACTATTCTAAAGGCTTTGCGGCGTCCGGGCCGCTCTGCCATGATCTGCTTTCTGGCAGATAGCGATCTGCGCACCGGCTTAAAAAAGCTGCCAAGTGCAAACTGATTGGTATTATAGCAGTAATGGCAAAACTAGCTTCCCGACCGCTTCTTCGGCTTGAGATCATTGTGGCTTAAAATAAATATCCATGCGATTGGCGTTATCAAGACCCACACTGCAACAAAACCAATACTCTGACTTAACTGGTGACGCAGCAGCAAGATGACCAATAACAACAACAGACCGGCAACGATTCTCACTAGTCTCGGATATTTGCTGAGCCATCTATATCGGGATTGCCGGGTTTGAGCGATATGTTTGCTACTGACCCGGTAAACAGCCCCACAGGCCAGCCAGAGCAACAGAGCCGAAATCAGCCAGATCATCAGTGCTTCTTCTGTTGAACGGTGTTCAATTTTTTCTGGATTTTTTTCACTGCCCGCTGCTGAATCGGGGTAATTTTCTGGTGTAAAAATAATGCGATGAGTGCCATAAGCCAAAGCATCAGATCGATCCGCAAGAAGGTCCAATAAAGGGCAAAAGAATCCGCATACTGCTGAGAAAGTAGCACATACAGATCAAGCAATGGCAGGATAAAAGCCGCTGCCATCAAGATTTTTAGCTGACTTTTCCAGAGATGCTGCTTTGGTGTAAAACAGGCCAAAATCAGGCTGCCCAGCCAAATTGCAAAAAAACTATAGATCTCAATATTGGGGCCAGCAGTGGCTGTGCCGATCAGCCGGTTGGCATACAGATAACCCAGCATCGCGAGCGGTAAGCCGATAATTACCGCACTATTCAAGCGATTGACCAGATAGTGCCCAAAATGAAACCGGTCGGTTTTTGATTGCATCTGCCGTTTAAGGCTCCAGAGTAACAGTCCAGAGGCAATCATCACGCAGCCCAAAAGTCCGGAGAAAAACAGGCCGAGGCGCAGAATGGGATCGGCAAAACGTGCCATATGCAGGCCATAGACCCCGACATTCAAGGTCGCAATCGCACTTTGATTGCGGGTATTGTTCAGGATTTGACCTGTGGCGGCATTCAGGGTGAGCTGGGCCTGATTCCGGCTAATGGATTGATCCTTCAGCTCAGTCAGAGTGATTTGTGCCAGCTGGGTATTCGGTTGCTTGACCGTGATCGTATCAAAGGGACTCTGTCCCCAGTGCTGCTGTGCCGTGGCAATAAAATACTGGATCGGCCGCATCTCGGTTTTTAGCGGCGTAGTCGTCGGCTCAGCAACCGCCACGCTACGGATTTCCTCAAAATATTGAAAAGGATTTTCCGGATAGAGTTTTTTCATCCCCGAAGGTAAGACCAGATAAAAGAAAATGGCCAGACCGGTAAAGGTAACTGTTAAAAAGAAAGGGAGTGCGATGACCGAACTGACATTATGCACATCCAGATAGGAGCGCTGACCCTTAAAGGCGCGGAGGGTAAAGAAATCGCTCAGGATTTTCTTGTGGGTGATGATGCCTGAAATCAGGGTCATCAACATGATCAAGGCGGCAATAGTGACAATGGTGCGCCCGATCAGATAGGGCAGGCCATACAGCTGAAAATGAAAATTATAGAAAAAATCACCGCCCTGGGTGGCAGAAAGACTCAGTTCCTGCCCGGTTGCAGCATCCAGCGTCTGGCTGGCATAGCTGCCATCGGCTTTTTGCCAATAGAGTTTATTGACGGGTGAGCTGTCTGTGGCGACACCGATATACCAGTTTTGCGCATCGGCGGCATGGTGCTGCAAATAGCCATAGGCCGACTGAATAGCGGTCTGCTGATTGACCTGTATGTTGGCGAATTGCGGCTGCATCCACAGGCTGATTTCTTGGCGGTAATAGGTGACGGTTCCGGTTAAAAAGATCGCAAACAGCAACCAGCCAAAAGTGAGACCTAGCCATGAATGTAGCCATGCCATCGATTGGCGGACAGATTTATACATGCTTTAACCTATACATCGGGAGAGGGCAAACAGCAGCAGCGCAGGCGTCAAGCTATATAGCGACAGCTTTTTTAGTTGAGTCATATTCCGCAAGAAGTCCAGATTTTCAATTCCGCGATTATTCAGTTCCAGCTCTTCCAAATCAGTCATTTTACGCAGAATATCGGTTTCGACCGGGTAGGCATTCTTTGAGCAGGTAGAACAGTTCAAATTTAAGCTGCGCAGATGATTTAACTCGCTGATGGGCGTAAAATCTGTAATTTTCTCTGCTTCT
>CANQWW010000013.1 GCA_947627655.1 uncultured Acinetobacter sp.
CTCCTGAGCCAGTTTTAAGCACTGCTTTAAAACGCAGCGCAAGGATGGGTAATGTGTGGCATCCCTGCCACACGCGCATAGCTTAAACCGAATCACTTCAACTATGGGGTAACTCTATTTTTTAAATCCAGCTGAAGCTGGAGAACACATGATCATTTTAATCAATATTCGTTCAGACATTGCTCAACCTATGATCTTTGAATGCAACTATTTCCGCCCCCAGCTGTGCCAGTTCCTCATGATGATGGGTGACATAAATCATCGGCACCTGCATTTCATCGCGGATTCGGGCGAAAAAAGGCAGAATCTGCTGCTTAAGTTTGGCATCTAAGCCCGTCAATGGTTCATCAAGCAGGAGTAATTCAGGACTGGATAACAGTGCTCGGCCAATGGAGACACGCTGAGCTTCACCACCTGACAGTTGCTGAACCTGACGCTGCAGTAAATGATCGATTTCCAGCAATTCTGCAATCTCGTTTAAATGAAATTTCTCTTGTTTCAGTTGAGTCCATTTCTTGGCATACAGCAGGTTCTGTTGAACACTCATGTGGGGAAATAGCATGGCCTGCTGAAATACCAAAGCCATGCTACGTTGATGCATTGGGATATGAATTTTCTTATCTATATCTGTCAGAATCTGCTGATTTAAATGAATAAAGCCAGCTTGCGGTTGTTGGAGTCCAAGTAATAATTTAAGAAAAGTGGTTTTGCCTGCACCTGAGGGGCCGATAATACCCAATACCGAACACTGCATCTGGATTGTCGCAGCTAAAGAAAAACCCTTTTTTTGATAATGAAACTCACATTGCAGCATTAGCACTCCTGAATTTTCCGCTGGTATTTCTGCATCATCCAGTAATTTGCCAGCAAGGCCGCAAAAGCCAGTCCCAGCGACAGCAGCACCAGTCGTAAAGCCATCTGTTCACCATCCGGTTGCTGTAGCAATGAATAAATCGCAATCGGAATAGTGCGGGTCTCATCGGGAATATTGCCAACGAAGGTAATGGTGGCACCAAACTCGCCCAGACTGCGGCTAAAACACAGAATGCTGCCCATCAGAATACCGGGCAAAGCCAGTGGCAAGCTGATACTGCAAAAGACTTTCAATGGACTTGCGCCCAAGGAACCGGCAATCTGTTCCAGTTGCCGATTGATCATCTGAAAAGACAAACGAATCGGCTGCACCATCAAGGGAAATGCCACAATTATTGAAGCCAAAACCGCACCCTGCCAGTGAAAAGCCAGTTGAATGCCCCATTGCTGTAACCATTGTCCAATCCAGCCGTTGCCGCCAAAGACAATCAGCAATAAATAACCCAATACCACGGGCGGCAGTACCATCGGTATTTGCAATACAGCTTCTACCAAAAACTTGAACCGAAATTCATAACGTGCCAGCCACCACGCTGTCAGTACTGCAACGGGTAAACTCACCAGCGTAGCGCATCCCGCCACTTTGGCCGATATATACAAGGCGCTGAGCTCTTCCGGGGACAGCATAAAATGACCTGTTTAGCGCTGAAAGCCGTAGTGCTGGAAAATTTGCTGGACGCGGGCATTGCTTTGTATAAACTGTGCGAATTTCACGGCATCTCGATTTTTCTTGCCCTGCACAGTCAGTGCAATTGGATAGACAATGGGTTGATGTGAAGTTGCCGGGAATACGCCAACAATTTTGACTTTTTGACTCTGTAACGCATCAGTCTTATATACAATTCCGGCCTGACATTCGCCACGCTCCACAAAGGCCAGTGCCGAACGGACATCCTCGGTGCCGACAATCCGGCCTTTTAAGTCCTCCAGCCAGTTCAGTTTTAGCAGACTCTGTTTGGCATATTTCCCTACGGGAACCGACTCCATTTGTCCGGTACATAAGTGCCCCCGAAAAGACTGGGCAAAATTAAACTGTGGCACGGCCTGGAATTTCTGCGCGCTATTTAAAGGACTGATCAACACCAGTTCGTTACTCAATAAAGGCGTTACCTGCGCTTTGGCTATTTTTTGTTTGTTTAGCAGATAATTGATCCAGTCCTGGTCCGCCGAGAAGAAAATATCGCTTGGTGCTCCCGCCTCGATCTGTCGGGCCAGTGCTGAAGAAGCGCCAAATACCGATACTATTTTCACTTGGGGATACTGTTTTTCATATTGCAGGGTGATGTCGGTCAGCGCATTGGTCAAGCTGGCAGCGGCATAGAGACGTACCGTCCCTGCTTGGGTGAATACAGGGATGCTTAACAGGCCAAAAATAAGAAATATTTTCTTCAAAAGCTGCTCCAACTTTAATGCTAAATCAATAAGCCTTGTAATATTTGTCCCGTTTGTATGCTTTGATTTGCTGGAATACGAACCAGACAGTTGGCCTCCATTAAATTGCTCAGCATATGTGACTGCTGTCTGGACAAACTTTTCACTTTTAAAATCGACTGATCAAAACTGGCTGACATTCTTAAAAAACGTTCTCTGCTGTCCATTTTTAAATCATGGGTGAGGACTGCACTAAACCAGTTTGGCTGCTGCTGTTGTCCCTGTAAGGCATTTAATAAAGTTGCGGTATAAATTTGCATCCCGACATACACTGCTGCCGGGTTACCCGGCAGGCCTAGCAAATAACACGGACTTTGATCTGCTCGTTCAGACTTGGCAAAGAACATGGGTTTGCCCGGCTTCTGTTTCACTTTCCAGAAGATTTGTTCAAAACCGAGTTTTAATGCAACCGGACGGACAAAGTCATAATCGCCTACCGAAACCCCGCCTGTGGTCAGGATCAGGTCATATGGTTCTTTAAGCTGGGTAAATAGCTCACTGACCGCTTGTTCCGTATCCGCCACATGCAGAATATCGACCTGCTGGTTTCTAGACTGAAACCAGGCCTGAATCAAAGGCGCATTGGCATCAAAAATTTTGCCTGAGTTAAGGTCTTCCATTGTTTCAGCGACTTCATCACCGGTAATTACCACGGCAATTTTCGGATAGCGATAAACTGAGACCTCCTGAATACCGGCCATACTTAATCCAGCAATTGCACCCACAGACAGCTGCTGCCCCGTTACTGCCAGACATTGCCCTATAGCAATTTCCTCTCCGGCTTTACGGATATCGGCATCCTGTCGCAAGGATTCGGTTAAGCTCATGGATTCACCATTAACCTGCACAATTTCCTGCCGTGCTACCGTCGTAGTGTGTGCTGGGATTTTCGCTCCAGTAAAAATCCGTAGTGCCTGCCCTTCAGATAATTCGATTTCTACACGTTGTCCGGCGCGGATTTCTCCGATCAATTCAAATGCATCACCTGCTTTGATTTCGCCCGATGCGCAAATCGCATAACCATCGACTGCACTTTGCGAAAACATCGGCAGCTGGATCTCAGCATAAATATCTTTGGCGATAAAACGGTTCAGTGCCTGACCTAATGGCAGTGTTTCAGTCTGCAGATGATCGGTATGATCCCGAATCATCTGCAGGGCCTGATCAACCGAAATCAGGCCGGGTTCATTGCCACAGCCGGAATGCACTGTGCTTACAGCATGATTCATTGATAGCCTCCTGCGTGCGGAATATTTTTCTGCACATCAAATAAATGCACCAAGGCTGGCAGTACGGCAATTAAAGATTCTTTGGCCCCTTGGCGACTGCCCGGCAAGGTCAACACCAGACTGCTGTCGATATAACCGGCAACACCACGACTGAGTGCAGCATACGGGGTACGTTTTTGTCCAAAACTACGTGAAGCTTCCATCAGTCCGGGAATTTCCCGGGTTAACAGTGGTTGAATGGTTTCGACAGTTAAATCTTTCGGCCCCAAGCCGGTACCACCCACGGTGAGAATTAGCGGATAAGTATTTTTTTGCTGTTCAATTAAAGCGTGTAGTTGTTCGGGACTGTCCGGAATCACCTGATATTGGATATCAGCAAAATTGGCTTCCTCCAGAATGTCCATCACATTTTGTCCGGCAGTATCTGCTTTCTTGCCAGATGCCACAGTATCTGAAAGTACAATCACAGAGGCTGCTAAAGGTGCTTTCAGGACGCGGGTGAAATGGGATTTGCCACCTTTTTTCTGTGTAAGTTTGATTTGATCTAAACACAGCTCCTCAGGTTCACAATGTGGTTTGAGCATGTCATACAGGGTTAGACCTGCCAGACTGACAGCGGTCAGCGCTTCCATTTCCACCCCGGTTGGCCCAATGGTTTCTACTACTGCGGTAATGACCACATGCGCTTCTTCTAATTCATATTCCACATCAGCCCGGTAAATTGGCAGCGGATGGCAGAGTGGAATTAGCTCATCGGTACGTTTTGCCCCGAGAATACCGGCAATCCGCGCGGTTTTTAAGGCATCACCTTTGTCGGTATTGCCATTGCGCAGCAGTTCGATGCAATGTGGTGGTGCATGTAGAATCCCGCTGGCAATCGCTGTACGGTAACTTTCCGGTTTCATTCCGACATCTTTCATGGCGTATCCTTCTTGAATCTCTTGATTTTTTTACTCAAACTTTAATTGATAGCGGCCATGGATAAATAGGAATATCTGGCTGGATCGCGTTCAAAGGCAGTTGCTTCGATTGATGTGCGTCAATACATCATGGCTAGGCGTATGTGAATGTTCAGTAGGATGCTGATGATGGACATGCGCTGAATCATGATCACGACGGATACAGCAGCCCTCGACATATTGACTGCTACCATCCATATAGAATTCTTCTTTCCATACGGGCACCTCGTGCTTGACCCGTTCCACTGCTTCTTCGCAGGCCTGAAATGCTTCGCGGCGATGGGGTGCATAAGCCATAGCAATAATTGCCGTATCACCAATATCGAGTGAGCCAATGCGATGTACCACGCGCACATAGGACACGCCGTATTTGGCCTGAATTTCCTGTTCGATCTGGCGAATCATCTTTTCTGCTACAGGTGCATAAGCGGTATATTTCAGTGCTTTGACCGCTTTGCCCTCATGATGATTGCGTACCGTCCCGACAAAGATGCCAATGCCGCCACATTCTGGAAAACTTTGAATGCTGTCAAAAACGTTTTGTTGCAGCGGGATGTCCTGAATACGGGAAAATTGTTTCAGTTCCATTTCAGCCTCCTGCGACTGGCGACAGCAGAACCAAAGTACTGTCTTGGTTTAGTCGGGTTTGGCGAGAAATAATGTCTTCGCCAATGGCACAGGCACAGCGTTCTAACACATTAAGAGTTTCAGGAAATAACTGAACGACTTGATTCAATACATCGGCAACCAGACTATCGGCCTGACATTGCACCGTGAAGCTTTGCGGCAACTGACGTTCGATCGCTCCGAAAGATTCGATTTTGACGGTGATCGATGATTGAAGTTCTGTAGTCATCTTAGCCTCCTATCATATGCATACTGATTTTTCGGAAATTTGGATTAGTTTTGGGTGCTGGATTGAGCTGTTTTTGTTGCATCTGAATGGCATGAAAGCCAGCGGCTTTATTCCAGATATAGGGGCTTAATTGCTGTTGCAGCATGTGTTCAGCTGATGATGCCTGCTGCTGTAACTGCTGAATCCTGTCTTTCAGTTTTAAGCCTTGAGTTGAGAATAAGCAGTTAAAAAACTCACCTTGGGCATTCAGTCGTAAACGGTCACAACTGCCGCAGAATGAATGGGTAATGGTAGAAATAATACCGATCGGCATACCCTCAATGAAATAGGTGCGTGCCGGATTAGCGCCCTGACTTTGCCCAATCTTTAGCTCAAATTCTGTGGCCAGCTGCTCCAGAATGTCCTGTTCACTAACCACATGATCACGTGACCAGTTTTGGTCGCCATCAAGTGGCATAAATTCGATAAAACGCAGTTCAATGTTTTCGCGTTTGGCCCAATGTGCCAAAGGCAGAATTTGGGTCTCATTGATGCCTTTAATTAGCACGGTATTGATCTTGATAGAAAGGCCCGCCTGCTGTGCAGCTTGAATGCCTTCTAATACGGGTTGCAGTTTTTTTGCAGTGAGCTGTTCAAATTGATCGGCATCCAGACTGTCCAGACTGATATTCAGATCATCCAGTCCAGCCTGTTTTAAAGCTGCTGCATATTGCTTCAGATAATGACCATTGGTGGTCATGGAAATACGTTTTAAGCCGTTTTTTTTCAATAGTTGTAGTTCGGCAATAAAATGCACCACACCTTGGCGCATTAAAGGTTCACCACCTGTAATCCGGATCTGTTCAATGCCACGGTGAACCATAAATTCACAAAAATGGTAAAGCTCTTCAAAACTGAGTAAATCGTGCTTTTTCATCCATTCTGGATGTTCGGGCATGCAATAAACACATTTAAAATTACAGCGATCTGTCACCGAAATACGGAGCTTGCGCTTGCTGCGCCCGAATTGATCCTGAAATACCAGAACCGGTTCAGCCTGCTGTAAAGAGTCGATGTAATTCATGGCTTATTCCATCAGGGTCGAGCAGCAACATTACTTCTAAGCAAATGTTGTACTGACCGATGCCCTATTCAATTGCGTTTGTTCTCAGGTTAAAATGCAATAAGTGTTCCAACTTTGCGCAGAAATGCTGGTTTTTTAATATTTGAGTGCGATTTGTTAAAATTTAAGAACAATAAGCATTTGAAACAGGTGCATTGCCCCACTGTTGTCCCATAGTTGAAGTGATTCAGTTTAAGCTACGCGCGTGTGGCAGGGATGCCACACATTACCCATCACGACAGGACGTCGTGTATGGGGAATAAGAGACTTTTCTTGCGAACTCAAAATATATTTTGAGTTCTCATTTGGGTCTTTCCAAAGTAGGGTTTTGCCTACGCAAACCCATTGAAACTTTTAAACAAAATATGAGGCTGTGTAATATTCAATTATAAATATTATTAGGTTTCACATAGTTAAATAAAATTTCTATTGCTTTATACAAGTCTAGTTAAAATTATGGGACAGTAGTAGCATTGCCCTGCTTTTAAGCATCCCTCAATTCACACTTAGAGAAAATGCAATTGCTGATGCTGCTGCAACTCATCAAAAGAGTTGATACTGTGAAAAAACAGTGCATGATTTTTAAATCGTGCTATTTGCATGTGCATTTGTGCAAAACAGTGTCTTAAACTGCGCTGCTTTTGCTCAAGATGCTGCACCAATGTGGGCAAGCTGCTCCGTTTCAGCAAACAAAATGGATAGAGCGCTGTGCCATTAATTTCCACCACTGCAACTTCACACTCCGGATCGCGCTGCATGGCCCGATGTAAGCCGGAAATGACTTTTTTCGGAATGTAAGTCACATCACAGGGCACAAACAGCACATAGTCCGACTGCACATGCGACCATGCGCTTTTCATGCCCATCAGCGGGCCTTGAAAGCCTGATTCATCATCCTGAAAATAACGGATTGATGGAATCAAGCGCTCATAGATAGAGTGATCGCGGTGACTGTTGATCCAGACCTGAGCAACACGCGATCTCAACTGCTGGTGAATCTTGATCAGCTGAATTTCATCATCAAACTTTTGCAGCAACTTGTTGATGCCATTCATCCGGCGGGCCTGCCCCCCGGCCAAAATCACAAGGTCGGTGGGTGGATAATGCATATTCTTTTGGATTCTTTTCATGATACGGACTCCGTCTGGCAGGCTTTGATCAAGCCACGAATTTTAGGTAAGCAGGAACCGCAGTTTCCGCCAGCTTTTAAACATGCGGTCACTTGTTTTTCATTGGTGATATTTTTATCTTTAATGGTCTGAATGATGCGATTTTTACCAACTTTGAAACAGCTGCAGACCAATGGGCCTTCGTGATTACTCATCGAAATCGCCTGACCGGCCAGCAAGGCTTTGCGGTGCATGGCACTGAGGCGTTCGCGCTGGAACAGGCCGGATAACCAGTCACGATCTGGTAACAGCCTTTTAGGTGCGATATACAGGCTGGCAATCAGCTTACCCTCCTGCAACACCACACTATGACTGATATGTGCGGTCTGGTCTTCCAGATTCAGCCATTCAAAGTCTTCTTCAGTAAATGGCAGCAGGCTTTTTAGCTGCTCAGTCGTGGTACTGAATTTCTGACGATCGGCAATTTCATAACGCGTCGCACGGTTCGCCTTGACCTTGGTCCACCAGATGCTCTTGTCAATAAATGGCTGTACATAGTGTTCAAAGCCTTCACGTACATACAGTACGCCCTGCCACTGGATATGAAAGGGCTGGATCATGACCGGAGTATGTTTAAATTCTGGTTCACCGGAAATGGCATCCACGACTGGATTCACCAGCTTGCCGATACGGGCATCGGATGCGACCTGATCATTCCAGTGAATCGGCGCAAAGACCTGACCACGGCGGATATTGTCACTGACCTGAGCACGTAAAATACAAAGACCCCATTCAGAACGCACTTCGACCAGTTCACCCTCCTGAATCCCGTATTTCAATGCATCATTCGGGTGAATTTCGCAGTAAGGTTCAGCCCGATGCGTGCTGAGATTGGCTGATAAACCGGTACGGCTCATGGTATGCCATTGATCCCGAATCCGGCCGGTATTCAAAATTAAGGGGTAGGCACTGGAAACCGGATTGACTGGATCAATCGCCGTGGTGGCAATAAACTTGGCCTTACCATCCGCATGGCTGAACTGGCCTTGGGCAAATAGTCGGGCGACCAATTGAGCATCTTGCTGTTTGTCCCAAACCGGCCATTGCACCGGATCGAGTTCGTTATATTCGTCCAATGTTAAATTGGTTAAGCCTTGCAGATTGAAATAACGGAAATACGGGGTTTCGGCACGCTTGGAAAAGTCCGCATTTTGATCGGCGGAAAGTCCAGCATGTTCCTTAAAGATTTCATGACTATTTTGAAAATTAAAACCACTGAAACCCATCTGCTTCGCGACTTGAGCAATCGCCCACCAATCGGCTTGGGCTTCCCCCGGTGCATCCAAAAATGCAGGTTGGCGCGAAATACGCCGCTCCGAATTGGTCACCGTACCGTCTTTTTCTCCCCAGCCCAATGCCGGCAATAATACATCAGCAAATTGGGTCGTATCTGTATCCTGACAGATATCAGAGACCACCACGAAGTTGCATTTATCCAAGGCACGTTTGACCTGATCGGCATCTGGCAGACTCACCACCGGATTGGTGGCCATAATCCAGATGGCCTTAATTTTGCCGCTTTCCACGGCCTGAAACAAATCCACTGCTTTGAGGCCCACTTGAGTCGCGATGGTTGGGCTTTGCCAGAAGTTTTGTACCAGTCGCTGATGTCCCGGATTTTCTAGGTCCAGATGCGCAGCCAGCATATTGGCCAGTCCGCCAACCTCACGCCCGCCCATGGCATTGGGCTGACCAGTCATAGAAAATGGTGCTGCGCCGAGCTTGCCGATTTTTCCGGTGAGTAAATGACAGTTCATAATACTGTTGGCTTTATCTACCCCACGAGAAGACTGGTTGACCCCCATCGAAAACAAGGTCATGACTTTTTCTGTCTGGGCAAATTTTTCAAAGAACTGCGTCAGTTTGAGGGCTGAGATACCGCTACGTGTGGCAAGATCTTCAATAGACGCTTCCGCAGCACTGCTTGCCACAAGCTGTTCCAAACCTTGAGTATGTGCAGCAACGAATTCCTGATCCACATAACCCTGTTGATGCAAGTATTGTAATAAGCCATTAAATAGTGCGACATCTTGTCCCGGCAGAATAGGCAGATGCAGATCCGCTGCTTCACAGGTACTGGTAAAGCGCGGATCAACCACGACGACGAACAGATCACGTTGTTCCTTGGCTTGCATGATACGCTGGTACAACACCGGGTGGCACCATGCGGTATTGGAACCGACCAGCACCACCATGTCCGTATGTTCAAAATCTTCGTAACTGGCTGGAACCAGATCTTCACCAAAGGCGCGTTTATGTGCGGCCACCGCAGAGGACATACATAGACGTGAATTGGTATCGATATTGGCCGTACCGAGATAGCCTTTGACGAATTTGTTCACCACATAATAGTCTTCGGTCAGCAACTGACCTGATACATAAAATGCGATACTGTCACGACCATACTGGTCGATGCATTGCTGAAATTTATTGGCGATGGTGGATACAGCGGTATCCCAGCTGGTGATTTCACGCTGATCTTTACGCCCCTGCATTGGATGCAACACACGGGTTTCTAAACCCAAAGTATCGGCCAGATTACTGCCTTTAATGCACAGCTTGCCGTAGTTGGAGGGATGATTGACATCCCCTGCAACCGCAACTTTTTGCCTGAATGTCGTTTCGGTCACTGTAGCGGTGACACCACAACCCACACCGCAATAGGGACAGGTGGTATGGGTGATTTTGGTATTTATTTCTGTGGAGCTATGCAGTTCCATAACGGGAATACTATTCATGGATGCTCCTTTTTATTGAATAAATTCACTTATCTCGCCAAATCTATAATGTCTAGCTTTTACAGGTTTGATTAAAAAATTTTTTTGGTCTCAAAAGCTTTAATCCTCCCCCTTGCGGAACGCTGTTCCTCACCTTTTAAAAGGAGGGAGTTCCCCTCTTTTTAAAGAGGGGTTAGGGGAGATTTATGTGATGGATTACCCTGCTTTCTTTAATGCAAAATCCCGACCAAACAGCAGCTTATTGCGAATAGAAGAAATTGGAGTCTGATCTGCAATTAACTCGGCATACCATGCGCCATCTTCTGTATCGCCAAACAGTACCGCACCGATGACTCTATCTCTTTGAATAATAATGCGTTTATAAATCTGACGTTTCTCGTCATTCAGCACGATATCTTCAAAATCATCTTTGGGTTCGAAATCACCTGCCGAGAACACATCACAACCACTGACTTTAAGCTGAGTTGGAACTGTGGGCGCCTTAAACGTCAGGCTGCCATGTTCGGCCAGATGTGATGCACAAATAAATGCCTGGCCCCAAAGTGGTTCAACCAGACCAAAGGTTTGACCGCGATGCTCGATACACTCACCCACTGCATAAATACTCGGGTCATAAGTCTGCATGGTGTCATTAACCAATACACCACGGTTACAACGTAGACCTGCACTTTGAGCCAGCGCCATATTTGGCCGAATACCAACGGCAAACACCACCAGATCAGCATCCAGCACAGTACCGTCTTTCAGTTTGACTTGACTCACATGACCCTCTTTGCCGATCAGGCATTCGGTATTGGCTTCGGTCAGGATCGTGATGCCCTTTTGTTCTATCGCAGTTTTCAGCATCTGGCTGGCTTTACTGTCCAGCTGACGGTCCATAATACGATCCATCAGATGCAGCACCGTGACATGCATACCTTGCTGTTTCAGGCCATACGCTGCTTCCAGCCCCAGTAGACCTGCACCAATTACCACGGCATTTGTTTTGGTTTTGCAGTAATCAAGCATACTATTCACGTCATAAATATCACGGAAGCTGAGTACACCTTTTAAATCACTCCCCGGAATGGGTGGAACAAAAGGTTTAGAACCTGTGGCCAGAATCAGGCGGTCATAGCTGATCACTTCGCCTTTTTCGGTATAAACCTGTTTACGCGGACGGTCGATGCGCACCGCAGGATCACCGGCAAGCAGACGAATACCTTTGTCGGCATACCAGGCATGCGGATGCAGCATGATGTCATCTATGGTTTTCTCCCCCGATAAGACTGGCGACAGCATGATGCGGTTATAGTTGCCCCAAGGCTCTTCACCAATCACGGTAATTTCATAACGCTCTGCTGCCATATCCAGCAGGTCTTCCAGACAACGCATGCCGGCCAGGCCATTACCAACCAGTACCAGTTTCATTTTGTCTGCTGAAACGCCGTTATTGGTAATATAGGTTTTTTGTGGCACGGGGCTAATGAACACCTTGCCATTTTCAAGCTTGCTTGGAAATACCAGCAGTTTCTGGTCTTTATCTTCCAGACAGCGGCCCGTTGCCAGACTAAAATGCTGCTTGTAAATCGGTGAAGCCACCACGCGTTCACCTTGCAAATCACCAATGATGCCGCGTGACATCACAAAAGCCTGGCTAAATGGATCCTGGTTACTCAGCGCATAAACACGCTTTTCTGAACCGACCCGGAAAATAGCGATTTGCTGATTTTCAATGAGTGCACCCACCCCGGTATTTGGGGTGATGTCATCCAGTGCGCATACTTCGACCCAATTCAGTTCATTCATATCTTTTAAAATGGTCATTTTCTATATCCTGTCTTTAAATTTCTTTCATCTGTTCTTCTATCTTTTCTCCTCTTGGGAGACATATGAAAGCGGGTATAAAAGTAATGAAAGAAATTTTTAATCTGCTCTATTTTTATGCTTCAACCACTGGAATACGGTTGAGATCACGTTCTGCATCCGTTTTAGGTCGGATCTGACCACGTACAGCTGCGAACTGAATATGTGGATCATGTTGCTCAGCGGCTTTGGCATTAATAAAAGTCTTAAAGCGTTTACGTACTTCAGGGTCTTCCACCGCGGTGCGCCATTCATCCTGATACGTGCCAATAACATGCTGCATACGGCTTTCCAGTTCAGCAGCAATTCCAAGAGAATCATGAACAATGACATCTTTCAGATAGTCCAGACCGCCTTCCATATTGTCACGCCATACACTGGTGCGCTGCAGACGATCCGCCGTCTGGACATAGAACATAAAGAAACGGTCGATGTATTTAATTAGAGTCGTGGTATCCAAATCTGATGCCAGCAGTTCAGCATGGCGTGGTTTCATGCCGCCATTACCGCAAATATACAGGTTCCAGCCTTTTTCAGTGGCAATCACGCCGACATCTTTGCTTTGTGCTTCGGCACATTCACGGGTACAGCCAGACACGGCCATTTTCAGTTTGTGTGGAGAACGCAGACCTTTGTAGCGATTCTCCAGAAAAATCGCCAAGCCAACTGAATCATCTACACCATAACGGCACCAGGTGCTGCCGACACAGGATTTCACCGTACGAAGTGACTTACCATAAGCATGGCCAGACTCAAAACCAGCCGCAATCAGTTTCTCCCAGATTTCCGGCAATTGATGCACTTGTGCACCAAACATATCGACGCGCTGACCGCCAGTGAGTTTGGTATATAAGCCATATTCTTTGGCAATTTGCCCTACTGCGATCAGGCCATCAGGTGTAACTTCACCCCCGGCCATCCGCGGCACCACCGAATAAGAACCATCTTTCTGGATATTGCCCAGGTAGTAGTCATTACTGTCTTGCAGGCCGGCATGGTTTGGTTTCAGGACGAAGTCGTTCCAGCAAGATGCCAGAATATTAGCGACTGTTGGTTTACAGATATCACAACCCAGACCATGACCATGTTGCTGAATCAGGTCATCAAAACTTTTGATTTCATTGATTCGTACCAGGTGATACAGCTCTTGACGCGAATAGGCAAAGTGTTCGCAGAGGTGATTATTTACCGTAACACCTTGACGTTGTAACTCTGACTTCAGGACTTGCGTAACGAGTGGTGCACAGCCGCCGCATGCTGTTGCTGCTTTGGTGCACTTTTTCAGGGCACCAAGCGAAGTTGAACCATCGGCGATAGCAGAACATATATCCGCTTTCGATACGTTATTACATGAACAGATGGTCGCACTGTCAGGCAGTAAATCGACTCCGCTGCCACCCGATTTGGAGGTAGCCTGGTCAAAGCCCGGCATGATCAGGCTTTCAGGATTTTCTGGAATCGCCAAGCCATTCAGCATCATTTGCAGCAGGTCGTTATATTCTTTGGCACAACCGACCAGCACCGCACCCAGTAGTGAGGTTTTGTCGCTATTGACCACGATTTTTTTATACACCTGAGCCGCTTCATCGGCATAGAAATAGCTCAGTGCGCCCGGGGTCATGGCATGTGCATCGCCTACTGATGCCACGTCGACACCCATCAGTTTTAATTTGGTGCTCATGTCTGCGCCAGCAAATGCTGCACATTCTTCCTGCAGTACATGCTTCGCTGCGATACGCGCCATGTCATAGCCTGGCGCCACCAGACCATAAATTTTGTTTTGCCACAGCGCACATTCCCCAATCGCATAAATGTCTGGATTCGAGGTTTGGCAATAGTCATTGATGACGATGCCGCCGCGCTCCCCGATGGCCAGATGGCTTTGACGTGCCAGCTCGTCACGTGGACGTATCCCGGCAGAGAACAGGATAATATCGGTTTCCAGTTCTGTCCCATCAGCAAACTTCATCACATGGGTCGTATTCGCACCCTCTTCAATCGACGAGGTGGCTTTTTGGGTATGCACTTTCACACCCAAATTTTCAATTTTGCTGCGTAGCACTTTGCCGCCCAGGTCATCAATCTGTACGGCCATCAGGCGTGGGGCAAATTCAACCACATGGGTTTCCAGATTCAGGTCACGTAATGCTTTGGCGGCTTCCAGACCCAGTAAACCCCCACCAATCACCACACCCGTTTTGGCATTCAGACTGGCTGCACGGATCGCATCCAGATCTTCAATGGTACGGTAGACAAAGCAGTTTTCACGTTCATTGCCCGGAATCGGTGGAACAAAAGCATAAGAACCGGTGGCCAGAACCAGCTTGTCATAACTCAGTTCCTCGCCCTGTTGTGTGGTCACCGTACGAGTAATCTGATTGATGGCAACCGCTTTGGTGCTTAGGCGCAGATCGATGCCATAGGCATCTGCGAAATCAGCACGGCATAAAGTTAGGTCTTTTGCAGATTTGCCACTGAAGTATTCAGTCAAATGGACGCGGTCATAAGCCAGACGTGGTTCTTCAGCCAAAATGGTAATTTCAACATCATCACCTGCCTGTTCCAGTACAGACTCAATAAACTTGTGGCCCACCATGCCATGACCAATCATAATAATTTTCATATGCTTACTTCCTGCTCATTTTTAAAATATTTGCGCTTAATTTTGTGCATCAGCGAGATTACGATCCTGGACTGCCTGTTCAAACAGACGTTGCTCTTTTTCTTTATGTTCGACCGAGAAACGGATCATCAGCACACAGCTCGCCGCAATCACGACCAGTCCGCCTAGCACCATCAAGGTGGTTTGAATATCCAGCATGCCTTTGAGCAGGAAGCCTGCAGCAACTGCACCGACGTTACCGCCTGCACCGATAATGCCCGCAACGCCGCCCAGCGCATCACGATCAATGAAAGGCACCAGCGCATAAGTTGCACCACAGGCCATGTGGGTAAAGAGTGCAAATACAGTCATCGTCAGAATCGCCAGCATTGCGCTGTTCATTTGTGAGAACACCACCAGGAACACACCTTCCAGCAGAATCATCAGGAACAGTACTTTGGTACGGCCATCCAGACCTTTGCTCAGTGCAACTCTGTCAGATACAATGCCGCCCAAGGCACGTGCGAATAGTGCGAGTAAGCCGAAGATCCCTGCAGCCAGACCGGCCTCTTTCAGTCCAAACTGGAAGTTGTCCACGTAGTACATTGCCACGATGTTATGAATGAAGATTTCGATACCGAAACATGCAGCATAGGCACCAAACAGAATCCAGACACGGTAGTTTTTCGCTGCATGCAGCAGAATCGCCATGCCGCCTTTTTTGTCACTACCGACATTTAGGCCTTGTTCACGTAATTCTTTAAAGTTGCCTTGAGGACAGTCTTGGGTCAGTTTCCAGTACAGGATGCCAACGATCACCATCATCACCCCCGGCACGATGAGTGCAATTCTCCAGCCCATGGCCTGTTCTACACCGAACATCACCAACGCGGCTAACAGTAAAGGCATCAGGGCCTGGGTGGCTCCACCACCGGCATTGCCCCAGCCTGCACTTGCCGCATTCGCTGTACCGACCACATTGGGTGCAAACATGATGCTGGTGTGATATTGAGTAATCACGAAACTGGCACCAATGGCGCCAATCAATAAGCGGAAAAACAGGAAGGATTCGTAACTATTAGAAGCTGCAACACCAAAGACAGGAATACTGCCTATGATCAGTAATGCAGAATAGGTTTTACGTGGACCATATTTGTCGCACAATGGACCGACAATCAGGCGAACCAGAATGGTAATTGCGACTGCTGCAATATTGATATTAGCGATTTGTGCTTTAGTCAGATTGAACTCACCTGCAATCACTGGCATCAGCGGCGCGCAGGCAAACCAGGCAAAAAAGCAGACGAAGAATGCCAGCCAGCTCATGTGGAAGGCACGCATCGCCGCGCTGGAAAAACTGAATAGACTTATTTTTGTTGCTTTTTGAGCGTGTAAATTTGAAGACATGACCATCTTCCTCCAGAACTGAACGTTATAACTACCCTGGCCTGTTGCTTTAACAGGTCAGAATCGAACAGAACGGACGTCGTTGGCCGCCTATATCCTTATTATCCGGTCACCGTTGACCCAATAAATTTTCTTAGTTAATACTAAGCAGGAACTGTGCCAGTTTTTTAAAAATAGTATTTTTGCTGATTTTTAAATAATAAATTGCTGAGGTCGTTTCTATATAAGTGAGCAAATCCCTTAATTCATTTATGGAATTGCACTGTTTCAACGCTCATGCACGAAAAGGAATCATAAGAACCCAGTAAATCCTATTTTTCAAAACCAATAAATGGCGCAAAAATTGCTTATGAAAACATTCACGATCTACCGATCACTGGATCAAAATAAAGCTGTGATATGCCAAAACTTAAAATTGCCCTCATTGATGACAATGCTGAACGAGCTGAATTTATTCAGGAATCTTTGACTGCACATGATTTTATCGTTGTTGCCTGCCTGATTGTCCATGATCTGAGCATGGTGCATGTCAAGAATCTACAGGCAGATGTCATTTTATTAAATATGGATCACCCGCATCGGGACATTATCGAAAGCTGTGTGACTCAATATGAATTACCTACGGTTCTATTTACCCAAAACTCCAACAAGGATACCATCAAGAGCGCGATTGATGCCGGTGTGACGGCGTATATTGTCGATGGTATTGACCCAAGCAAGCTGAATAGCATCATGGAGATTTCCATTGAACAATTTCATAAGCATAAAAAGTTATTGGATGATCTCAAGGAAACTCAGGATAAGTTGGCAGACCGCCGTGATATCGATAAAGCCAAATCTTTATTGATTCAATTACATTCCATGAGCGAAGAACAGGCATTTGCCTTGCTGCGTAAAAATGCCATGAGCCACCGCATTACTCTCGGTGAAATGGCGAGACGTCTATTAGATGCACAGAAATTATTATCGGGCGAATAAGGAGAAGAAAATGTCTGAACTGGAACAGCATGAAATCAATATCGGCTTTATTCCCTTGCTCGATTGTGTCGCAATTCTCTGGGCGGAAAAAAAAGGCTATTTTCAGGAACAAGGCCTGAAAGTGAACCTGATCTGTGAAACCTCTTGGGCCAGCCTTCGCGATCGTTTGGCTTATGGTTTCTTGGATGCTGCGCACTGCCTGTCTGCGATGTTGCCTGCCGCAGCATTAGGTCAGGATCAACTCAAAGCCAATCTGAAAACGCCTTTAGTTTTGAGTATCAATCAGGCCTTTATCAGCCTGCGTCAGGACTTGTGTTATGCACTGGACTTACCACCGAATAGTGATGAAAAGTTTAGCTCACACAAAATGGTACAAGCGCTAAAAGAAAACAAGTCGGTAAATCTGGCGCATGTATATAAATACTCGATCCATCATTTCTGTTTACGCGAATGGTTGGCACTAACCGATCCAGATTTTGCCAGAAATTTCCACATGCTGACTTCCCCTCCACCGTCTATGGTCAAAGGCATTGCTCAGCATGTCTTTGATGGTTTTTGTGTGGGTGAGCCGTGGAATCTTCAGGCGCAGATTGAAGGTCATAGCTTTATCGTTGCTTCTAGCCCGAATATCATTCCGGCAGTGGCAGACAAAGTATTAGCCGTCACTCAGGAATGGGCTGAGCAGTACCCCCTAACTTTACAAGCATTAGTGACTGCGATTCAAAAAGCCCAAGCCGATCTACAACAAATGGAAGACTTATCTGACGTCTGGCAGATGCTGGTGGAATATCAGATTATCCAGTTTGAATGTTCTGCACAGCAGCATGTGTATGACTTCCATAAAATCCAGAACATCATTCGTACGATGGCTGGTGATACGACTGAACCAAAACTGAATGACTTTATCTGGCTGTTGGATCAGATCCAGAAATGGGACAATTTCCCTATTTCTAACCATGAAAAACAGATTTTAGCCCAGTCCTGTATTTATGACCTTCAAGCTACGCTCGTTTAAGGATGACCTCGATAAACAAAAAAGACCCTTCAAGGGTCTTTTTTGTTTAGATGAAGAATTAATTCAGTACTTGGCTAAAATCTTGTCGCATCAGATATTGCAAAGAAATCTTGCCATTTAGCAACTGACTAATCAGGCGCGACATTTCATCATATAACAGTTCATACAGCGCTACATCCGGAGTAATATGTTTGAGCTGCATCTGTAAATGCAGTAAGGCTTCAACCTGTTCACATTCCGCCTGTTCAACAGCATAGACATAGCCTAGAACAGCACCTTTTAGTACCATATCGAAGGCAACATCATGTTGAAGCAGTGTAGACAGGGAGCCAAATACCCGTTCATGATACGCCAGCTTTCTTAGCGGGTCGCGGCCAACTCGCACACACGGGTCCTGATAAGCATTGGCACAAGAATCGGTAAAACTCTGCGCTAGACGTGTGAGTTCTGATGCATGTTGTGGAACTTGCAGACTCAAACCCAGTTTGATCTGTGCCAGTAATTGCTGCATAAACTTGCTCACTGCAGCATCGGAAAGTGCGACGCCAATGGTGGCATGGCCACGTAAACTGGCATACCAAGCCGTCATGGCATGCACACCATTCCATAAACGGTTTTTGATCAACTGAATACTGGCAATATCATCCACCAGAATCATCTGCCGCATTTTAGCCAGTAGCGGACTCTTATTTTCTACGTAAAGTGGCATATCTGTTTCAGCATTGAATAGCACTAAATCCATAGATTGCAGGATATGACTCGGCTGAAAATTACGCCTTAAATCTTCGATATAAAGCCCTGCTTGTTGCTCCTGTTCATGATTTAAGGCTGTTGAATCATCTAGCCCTACTAGTGCTGAATCTTCTTCATCTAGCTGATACTGTTTAAAGATATTATATTTAATACGAAGCTGACGATAGAGTTTCTGATCGGATAATTTGGAGACCATACGGTTCACGACGGTATCACAAATATAGTGCTGGTCGAGAATATTCTGGGCAGTCTGAGGATCACAAATCGTGGTGAGGCTACGTAATACATACTCACTAAATAACTGCTTGGCACCAACTTTATTAAGCACGATCAGCACAGTCAGGGGGTTAGGCTGCTCATCAGCCAGGTGACGTGCATATAAACCCTGTGCGATCACCTCTGCTTCTGAGAGCAGCGCTTCTTCTGGTACACAGACTGCAATCAGACTGGATTCCACATACATGTTCTGCATCTGTTCTAAGTCATGAGCATCAATCACCTGCATGTTGTCAATGCGCTGATCAAATGAATTCTGACCATAACGGATTGAATAGGTGCCGAAAGCATTGACAGCAGAACGGTATAAGGGGTTACGTGTTGAAGCGATAATTTTCTTCGGTCGAGTATAACCATCCCAATGCGATAATACCTGTGCCAGATATCCGCCACCGATTGCACCAAAACCATGAATGCCGACAGTCAGCAAGTTATGGGTTTGAGGAAATGCAGTATCCAGCTCTGGCATTGACAGTATAGGCACAAACTGGTTCAGTTCAGTCAAAAAATCTTCTATGCATTCATAATAGTGTTGTGCCTGCGCCAGCATGGAATCATTGGGTGTCTTAATGTCTTTGAATAATACCGTGATCCCACCCGCATCAAATGCGGAACGCAGACCATTTTCTGAATCTTCAAACATCAGGCACTGCTGGGCACTCAAATTAATTTTTTGTGCTGCATTGATAAAAATTTCAGGATGCGGCTTCCCTTTTTTGACTTCATCGCCACATACCAGCACATCAAAAAATTTATAGATATTGGCATTAATCAGGTATTCTTCTGCGATGGCGCGTCGACTGGAAGTCGCGACTGCCATTTTGAGTCCTGCCTTACGCAAGCGCTCCAAGACCTGTAGCAGTCCAGCTTTGATCGGCACCCCATGCTGACGTACATATTCGAGTTCCAAGACATCGGCGCGCTGACGAATATCTGCATAAGGCACATCCTGTCCATAACGCTCTTTGGCCAGCTGTTCCGCACTACGCGCACTTAAGCCCAGACATTGCATTAAGTAATCTTGTGAAAACTCCACGCCGATCAGCTCACGTGATGCCTGTTGCAATGTTTGAAACCGCAAACGTTCAGTATCAAACATTGTCCCATCCATATCGAAAATTGCGCCGTGTATGATGTGATTTTTAAATTCTAGCATTGTTCCCCTAATCAAGATAAATGATGAAAGTTTGCACACCACCTTAGAGAAAGCGAGGCCAGAATGAAACCTATGTAAAATTATGAAATAATTATGATTAAAAAATAAGCTAAAAACCAACTTCCACTCAGCATTAAGTAAGTAAAAGTAACCACTGTGTAATATTGGGTAACTAAAACAGGGTATTTTCTATTTAAGGATGACAGACTCTAAGATTTCTTTCTTTAAAAACAAGGAATTTTAAAGAAGGAGGTATTTTGCTTTAGACTCTGCTTTTTCGTTGAATTGTATTATTTTTATAAAAACTGACAGAAGGATAAAAACTCTTTAAGGGATTTTTTAACTCGGCATGAAGCAGGTGCGGTTCCTGTACAAGACTTTTTCAGTCATGACCATATTTGTAACCTACTCTTAAAAGAGTGACTGCGGGCTTATTGTTATCTATTTAAGCTCATGATATTAGGTTTAATCAATTTTGAAGATAAAAACTGCCACTAAGGGCAGTTTTTTATCAACATTAATGTGCTGCTACTGTCTCGGCAGCATTCATCCGCTCAGCTAACATTTCCCTGAGTTTAAATTTCTGGATTTTCCCAGATGGCGTCATTGGAATCTCATCCCAGATTTCTAAACGTTCTGGAATATATTGCACTGCCAGATTATGGGTTTTCAGGAAATCCACCAGCTCATTAAAACTTAAAGACTGTGCCGGATCTTTCAACTTGATAATCGCACAGGCACGCTCACCTAGCCGTTCATCTGCATAAGCCACTAAAGCGACCACCGCCACATTGGGATGTTTATATAAAAGTGATTCAATTTCTGCGACCGGAATATTTTCACCGCCACGAATGATTACATCCTTTTTACGGCCACAAATCCGGATATAACCTTTCTCATCCTGATAGGCAATATCGCCCGTATCAAACCAGCCATCTGCATCGGTATCATTTAAATGAGCACGTTTGAGGTAGCCACCGAATCCAGAACAAGCGCGAATCATCAAGCGACCAGACTCATTCACCGGCTTGGCCTTCCCTGTTTTATCGACAATTTTGACGTCTACACCCGGCAAGGCGATGCCATCAGTATTAAAAGAACGTTCATCGTCATCTTCTGGACAGGTAGTAGTGACCGCGCCACATTCAGTCATTCCCCAGGCTGAAATCACTTTAACCCCTAAAATTTCACGGGCTTTTTGTACCAGTGGTCCTGGAATAGGCGCACCAGCACAAAGGAAAATTTTCAGTGAGTCGACTTTGTCATGCTGCTCAGCCACAGTATTGGACAGGTCGTTCAAAAATGGCGTTGAGGCCATAGTGAAATTCACCTGATGCTGATGAATCAAGTCTACTGCTTTGGAGACATCCCAGACATCCTGTAACACCACTTTGGTATTGAGCTGAATCGGCATCATCAGGCCATACATAAAACCGGTCTGGTGCGCCATCGGTGATGCCATGAGCACCACATCATTTTCGGTTAAATGCAGTCGCTCGGCATAAGGCACAATATTGGAAAATAAGGTATTGGCCGTATGCATCACGCCTTTCGGTTCACCCGTGGTGCCCGAGGTAAAGATCAGCTGGGTAATATCATTGGGGCCAGATTCCAGCCTATCTAGTTCAGCAATGGCTGCAACATTCTGTTCCAGACCATGATTGAGTAACAGGCGATCAAAATTATTCTCGCCTTCCCCATTTACTACGACGACATGTTGCAGGGTTTCCAGCTTGCTTTGCAGCTGATTCGCCAACTGTTCATGGCTAAAATTGCGGAAAGTTTTAGGCACAACAAAAACTTTAGATTCGCCATGTTTAAGCATGAATTCCAGTTCACGCTCACGAAATATCGGCATGAGTGGATTCAATACAGCGCCAATACGACTACAAGCGAGATACAGCAAGGTAAATTCCCACCAGTTCGGCAACTGGCAAGACACCACATCATTTTTCTCGACACCCAACTGTTTCAAGCCCAGCGCAATTTTGTTGGTCATGTCCCAAAGCTGCTGGTAGCTGAAGGTCTGTTCACTTTGATTCTCGACCTTAAAACTCACTAAGGCAGTTTTTTCCGGATTTTTTTCTACCGCACTGCGTAAAAAATCGAGAATTGTTTGATTGAGCCAGTGTCCCTGTTTTAGCATGGCCTCTTTTCTTGTCGGGATCAGAACCGCATCGAAATCCATTCGCTTACTCCTCATTTTTTATAATAGTCTTATTCAGGCTCGGGCTTTACTTTCCTTAAGCTGGTACAGCCTTACGTCCTGCCTTATGCCGAGCGATAATTGTTTTCATGATCTGTGCTGTGCCATCACCAATCTGGAAGCCCAGTACATCACGCATGCGCTGTTCCATCACACCACGGTCATAACCGGCATGACCGAAAGTCAACAGGCATTGATGAATCACATCATAGGCCAGCTTTGGTCCCCACCATTTACACATGCCAGCTTCAGAGGTATGTGGCAGATGATTGTCTTTGAGCCATAAGGTTTGCAGACAAAGTAAGCGTGCAGCTTCAACCTGCGTTTCATATTCTGCCAGCGGATGGGAAACACCCTGGAAAGCGGTAAGCGGCTGACCAAAGGCTTCACGTTGCGCCGCATATTCCCAAGCCTCATCCAGACTGACGCGTGCAACCGCCAAAACTTGCAAACCAATCAGGGCACGCGAGAAATCAAAGCCTTGCATGACCTGAACGAAACCTTTGTTTTCATCACCTAAACGGTGATTTACTGGTACACGGACATTGTCAAAGAAGATCGAACCACGACCAATCGCACGCTGGCCGTGACAGTCAAATCGTGTGGTGCTGATGCCCGGTAAATTCATTGGCACCAGTAAGGCGGTTACGCCATGTGCGCCACTTTCATTTGAACCAGTGCGACCGAAGACCACTGAAGCATCGGCCTGATCGGCTGCTGAAATCGAAGTCTTTTCACCGTTAATGACATATTCATCGCCATCACGTTCAATCTTTAAACGTAAATTGGCAGCATCTGAACCACCACGCGGTTCGGTCAGCGCAATTGAGAAAATCGCTTCACCAGCGGTCAGTTTTTTTAACCATGGCTCCACCACTTCAGGCTGTCCATGTTCTGCCAGAATCTGACCATTTAACGATGCAAGCAGGTTGATATAGGAAAAACTTAAATCAGCCTTGGCAATGGCTTCATGGATAATTCCTGCTGCCAGTCGACCCATACCCTGACCGCCATATTGTTCTGGGAGCTCTGGTGCAATAAAGCCCATTTCACCCATCTTTTTCACCAGATCACGATCAAAGACTCGGCTTTGATCACGCTCTAGAAATCCCGGAGCCACATATTTCTGGGCAAATTTTTCTGCTGTTTCAGCTAAAACTTCTAGATCTTCGGTGATATAAGGATTCTTTTTCATTAATGAGTCTCCTTATTTGGCATATTTACGGAATTCAGGCTGACGTTTTTCCTTCAATGCATTCACGCCTTCACGAGACTCTTCAGTATCGTAATAAAGTTTTAGCGCATACATGCCCATGCCAGCGATCCCTGCCTGATGTGCGGTATCCATATTGAAACTGCGTTTGGCAATCGCGATTGCGGTCGGACTACGCTGACAGATTTCTTCGCCCCATGCCTGAACTTCTGCATCGAGTTGATCTGCCGGCACACATTTATTGGCCAAGCCAATTTCAACCGCTTCCTGACCAGAATAACGACGGCACATATACCAAATTTCACGGGCTTTCTTCTCACCCACGACGCGCGCTAAAAATGCCGTGCCATAACCAGGATCAACAGATCCCATCTTTGGTCCGACCTGACCGAAAATGGCTTTATCTGAGCAGATCGTCAGATCACAAATGGTTGCCAGTACATTACCACCACCAATTGCATAACCTTGTACACGCGCAATTACCGGTTTTGGGACATCACGAATGGCGGTATGCAATTCTTCCATCGGTAAACCAATGGTGCCACGACCGTCATAATTACCATCATGTGCAGACTGGTCACCACCGGTACAAAACGCTTTTTCACCCGCGCCAGCCAATACAATTGCACCGACATTACGGTCATAGCCTGCCTTATTTAAAGCCTTGATCAGTTCATCACAGGTCGTGCCACGAAAGGCATTCATTTTTTCTGGACGGTTAATCGTGATCCAGGCTACACCGTTCTTAACTTCATATAAGATATCTTCAAAATTCATGTTCATTACATCCTGTACTGTTTTATCTGTCTAATTTAGTGTTAATTAATTTGATGCTTTAACCGTTCATGGTCAGGCCACCAGAGACACTAAGCACCTGTCCGGTAATAAAGCTGGCATCTTCACTCAAGAAAAAGGCTATCGCAGAAGCTAAATCATCCGGTTGCCCCAAACGGCCCAGTGGAATAGCACGAATAAAGGCTTCACGTAATTTTTCCGGATTTGACGCACCTTCAGTCACGCCTGCAAGTAAAGCTGTATCGGTTGGTCCTGGGCAAATCACATTAATTTTGATGTTGTGGCGTGAATGTTCGCGTGCCAGAGTTTTGGAGAAAGATAGCAATCCTCCCTTACAGGCGGCATAAACTGCTTCGCCTGAAGAACCAACACGAGCTGCATCTGAGGCAATATTAACGATGCTGCCGGAATTACGTTCGACCATGCCTTTCAGTACAGCAAAGTGCATATTCAGCATACCGACCAGATTGATCTGGATCAGTTTTTGCCATTCGTCTGGAGTACTTTTGATGAAAGGTTTGAAAATGTCCCATCCGGCATTATTCACCAGTCCATCGATCGGACCCAATTCTGCTTCTGTTTTTTGAACCGCCTGTTCAACGATGTCACTTTGGGTAATATCACACTGAATTGCTAACGCCTGACCGTATTGATTAATTTCATTTGCCAGCTTTTCAGCCGCTTCCAGATTCATATCAAAAATGGCAACTTTGGCACCTTCCTCTGCCAGACGTCGGCAGGTGGCTGAACCAATTCCGCCTGCTCCGCCTGTCACAATCACAACCTTGTCTTTTAGTCCTTTCATTGCTCATCCCTACGCTATTTTGTTGTCGAATTTAATCGGCTGTTGTTCTAATTCGGTGTGTTTTATCTAAAATAGAAAGAGATTGAATTTATGTCAACATATTTACATAAAATAATGTTTATATTTTTATAAGTATATAAATAACAATTACTTAATAATTTTATTTATTCAATGTATTGACCTATATTAACTTTTGTCTTTAGAGTAATCCATATCTAGCCCCAGTTTATAACTAAGCTGTTTCTGTTTCATGAAGGGTGTTTTATT
The DNA here is from genome assembly GCA_947627655.1 of uncultured Acinetobacter sp. Classification (GTDB taxonomy): domain Bacteria; phylum Pseudomonadota; class Gammaproteobacteria; order Pseudomonadales; family Moraxellaceae; genus Acinetobacter. Next base: position 25,676 of record CANQWW010000013.1, read on the forward strand.
TCTTTGGATTGCTAGATGACTGCCTTGATATTCAGCTAGGGAACGAACTGAGACCGTGAATATCAAGAGAGATATTTTGAATTATTCAACTGCTTAGTACAGGATTTAAAGGTGCAGATTTCTGCTAAAACACGATGATTTTTAAAACAAATTATAAAAGAAATTGAATTATGCGAAAAAGCGATAGGTTATACTTTGCGCCGTTTGGCTATTTCAGTTTTGAGGATGTTGCATATAGTGAGTGATACTTTGTCAAAAAAATATGATCAATCCTTATATTCCGCTCATAACCGGCTGTTTTTCCGTCTGTTTCAAGTGGGAAACAGTCTGGATCGAAAATGCTTAAATGAGCTAAAAATATCTCCCGTGCATTGGGCTGTGCTGGGTGCTCTGTCTCGTCCTAAAGTTAAATCTGGTATGTCTTTTTCAGATCTGACCGAATATCTGGGGGTAAGCCGCCAAAATCTGGATGCCGTCTTAAAACGACTGGAACGTGATGGGCTGGTAGAGCGTGTTATCAATGAGCAGGATCGACGTGCCAAAATTGTTGCGCTCACCACTGAAGGTTTTCAGACCTGGGATAGTCTGCAGGATGATTTTTTTGAGTTTTATGGACAAGCTCTAAATAAGCTGGCTTTTGATGATGTGATTACCCTGATTCATTTACTCAATAAAGTAAATGATGGTCTGAAAAGTATTCATCTGCTAAAAGAGTCGAACCAATAAAATATAGAAATTTTATTTTTAAATTAAATAAATAAAAAATGAGCCATTATGAGGCTCATTTTTAACATCATTGTTTAAAAGATCATTATGCCTTTTGTGGGTCGTATTGACGATCTTTGATAAAGATCCCGGACACTGCACCACACAAGAAATAGGCACCGCCCATAATCAGGAAGCCTAATCCAATTGAACCACCACTCGCTGCTGCGCCAATAATCGCAGGTGCAAACATGGCACCAATACGACCTGCATTATAAGCACCACCGACTGCTGTACCACGGATCGATGTCGCAAAGCTTTCAGTCATATATGTGGCATTAATAGCATATGGAATGCCATATAGGAAGCCGAAGAAAATCAGCAGATAGGCAATATTATCGGGGGTGTTGAACAGCACAATTACCGGTAAGAAAATTGCCGTACCAATCGCGCCAAACGAGAAAACGGCGCGTCGACCTAAACGGTCTGCAGCAAAACCGGCCAGAACTTTACCAAAAATCATGGCGACATAAGTCCCGATCATATAGCCCGCCATTGATTTAAAGTTCATGTGTAATTCAGATTCTAGATAAGCAGGCATCCAGTTATTTACACCGTAATAGCCAAACTGCAGGAACCCAGCCGTAAAAATCCATAAAATAAACATCTTGCGATTCGCAGGATCTGCAAAGATTTCTTTGACGGTACTTTTCTTAACAGGCTGTTTGGTGGTTTCTTCAGCGGGTGCATATAAACGTAGTAATCTTGCACGCTGCCACGATTCTGGTTCAGGAACCAGTTTCTGGATAAAAATCGCCATAACGGATGGGATAATCGCGACAAAAAACAGTGTACGCCAGCCATATTCAGGAATAATCCAACCTGCCAATACAGTAGCTACGATATAGCCAACGGTCCAACCTGCCTGTAATGTGCCTAAAATTGTAGTCCGGTATTTGGTTGGTACATATTCAGCCATCAGTGTACTGGCTGCAATATATAAAGACCCGATCCCAAACGCAGACAGGAAACGTAGTACGGCGAACTGTTCATAGTTTTGGGTAAAGCCTAAGGCTGCAGTTAATACTGAAAAGATCAGAATTGAAATAACGACTGTACGTACCCGGCCTAAACGGTCGCACGCCCATCCACCAATAAAACCGCCAATCGCCATACCTGCCAGTGTAAAACTGCCCAAGGTACCGGCTTGTAAATTACTTAAACCAAATTCTGCTTTCAGGCTGTTTAAGCTGAAGGATAGCAGTAGCATGTCCGCGCCATCGACCAGGAGTGCCAAAAAGGCAAAGACAAAGGCAATCTGCTGGGTTCGTTTGGTAGTGGGTTTTATCTTTGCGAGTTCTCTTTCTAGAACTTGTTCTCTTACTAATTCCGTCATATTTAAATCTCTATTCCTATCCTTAGGTTTTTTCATTCTGATCTTGTGTATGCACACTTCTGTGTGCATGCGCTTTAAGCGCGATCTGTTTTTCAAAGCACAGTACTTACTCCTGTTTTTGTCGTCTCTTTCCCGAGACTTTTCCCTCTCCTGTTATTTTTGAATCGTATTTATTCTCGTCATCAGGCTAAAGAAGTTAGGATGATTTTTCAATCATTTTAGATGTTTTATTTTGTTAGGCGAAATTAAGTATCATAAAGTTGATTGTTTTTCCATTTTCCTATAGCTTTAAAGCGATTATTAAAAATGACATGCAATCTAAATAACATCGAACAAGGAGCGTAACGATGGGTGCTTTAACAGGCTTTCGTGTACTGGATTTAAGCCGGATTTTGGCTGGTCCTTGGTGTAGCCAGATTTTGGCTGACCTGGGTGCAGAAGTGATTAAAATTGAAAAGCCTGATCATGGAGATGACACACGCATCTGGGGACCACCTTGGCTTAAAAATAATCAGCAGGAAGATACCCATGAATCGGCTTACTATCTTTCAGCCAATCGTGGTAAACATTCGGTTGCCGTAGATTTATCTACCCCGGAAGGTCAAAGCATTATCAAGAAACTCGCAGAACAAAGCGATGTGGTCATTGAGAACTATAAAGCGGGTTCGTTGAAAAGATATGGTCTGGATTATGAAAGTCTGAGCCAGATAAATCCGAGTCTGGTGTACTGTTCAATTACCGGCTTTGGCCAGAATGGCCCGCGTGCGCAAGAACCAGGCTATGACTTCATTGTTCAGGGTATGGGCGGTATGATGAGTGTTACGGGTGAACGTGATGACTTACCTGGCGGCGGCCCGCAAAAAGCAGGTCTGGCCTTTGCCGATCTGACCACGGGATTATATGCCGCAATTGCGATCCAAGCTGCTTTATTGTCCCGTGAAAAAACCGGTGAAGGTCAGCATATTGATATGGCACTGCTGGACACCCAGGTCGCTTCCCTTTCTGTTCTAGCCATGAATTATCTGACCTCTGGTAAAGTCCCGGGCCGCTTCGGTAATGCCCATGCCAATATTGTGCCTTATCAGGTGTTTAAAGCACAGGAAGGTGAGTTCATTATTGCCTGTGGGAATGACCTGCAATTTCAAGCGCTGTGTCAGGCCGTGGGTTTGAATAACGTGGCAGAAGATCCGCGCTTCTTGAAAAATTCAGGACGGGTTACACATCGTGAAGAACTCACCACTCTCTTACAGGCTCATTTCTACTCTCAACCGGCAAAACACTGGGTAGATCTGATTCATGCAGTCAAAGTTCCAGTGGGCATGATCAATAACCTGAAACAAGCTTTGGAAGAAGAACAGGTTCTGGCGCGTGAAATGGTCATTCATATGCCGCATAATCTACGTGACGATTACACCTCGATTGGTTCGCCAATTAAACTTTCCAAGACCCCGGTAGAATATAAAAAAGCACCACCGTGTCTGGGTGAAGATACCGACGCCATCTTGAGCCAGTATTTAAGCCCTGCTGAAATGGAAGAGCTGAAAAGTAAAAAAGTCATCCAGCAGCGATAAATCTACAAGCAATAAAAAAGGAATCTTTCGATTCCTTTTTTATTTTGACTATGTCATTCCTTAACAGGCTTTGGCATCCGGCTGCACGGTTTTAGGCAACTCACGACGTAGAATTTTACCGACTGCAGATTTCGGTAATCCAGACACAAACTCAATATATTTTGGCAGCTTATAACTGGTCAGTTGTAGTCTCAGATAGGTCATGACTTCATTCTCGGTCAGACTGTCATCCTGTTTTACAATAAAGGCTTTTGGGACTTGTCCAGATTTTTCATCATCAATTCCAATAACAGCACATTCCAGGATTTTAGGATGTTTGGATAAAACGCCTTCCAGTTCATTTGGATAAACGTTAAAGCCGGAGACCAGAATCATGTCCTTTTTACGGTCTAAAATGGTGATATAACCCTGCTCATCCATACAGCCGATATCACCTGTCAGGAAGAAACCATCTTTGGTAAATACCTGTGCTGTTGCTTCCGGTTGTTTCCAGTAACCTTTCATCACCTGAGGGCCGCGAATAGCAATTTCTCCAGCCTGATGAAGTGCTACAGGTTTTCCTTCATCATCCAGAATCTGAATTTCTGTGCCTGCCAATGGCAAGCCAATACTACCGCTAAAGCGCTTGCTTAAAGGCGGGTTAAATGTTGCCGTTGGTGAGGTTTCAGAAAGACCGTAGCCTTCATAGATATGACAGCCTGTGACTTCGTACCATAATTCTGCCGTGTTTTTTAAAACAGATGCACCACCGCCTGTCGTGGTTTTTAGGCGTGAGTGATCCAGCTCGCGGAAACGTGGATGATGAGCCAATGCATTAAACATGGTATTCACGCCAGGAAACACCGTCGGAGGATGCTTATGATATTGATCTACCAGTGCATCCAGATCTCTTGGATTTGGAATCAGGACATTGGCAAAACCGCGACTCAGACCATAGCTGAACAGGCAGATGGTAAAACCATAAATGTGATACAGCGGCAAGGCACAAAACACATATTCTTCTTCAGTGGCATAACGATCGCCAAAATGACTAATGAACACCGTACTGTTCTGGGCAATATTAAATAAGATATTGCGATGACTGAGTTCAGCCCCTTTGGAAACACCTGTAGTCCCACCGGTATATTGCAGAATGACAGTATCTTTCTGCTGCTGTACAGGCGCTACAAAATCAATCACCTGTACCTGATCAATGGCCTGCTTAAAGTCAGAAAACTGTTTTTCTGGATATTGCGCCGTTTGGCTATAAATTGAAACTGACTGATCCTGAATGAAATCAAGTGGATGGGTAGAAATCACATATTTCAGCGCAGGACATTCATCTAATTGATTCAATTGCTCCAAAGTTGAACCCAGAATAATCAAGGCCTCTGCCCCTGAATCCTGTACTTGATGATACAGCTCGCGTTGGGTATACATCGGGTTTACATTGACCAGAATATAACCCGCACGAATAATCGCAAAAGTCGCAATTGGATATTGAATAATATTCGGTAACATCACCGCGATTCGGCTACCGGACGCCAAGCCTAGATTCTGTAGGTAAGTAGCCAGCTTCTGGCTATAAACATCAATCTCCTGATAGCTGAACTTTCGATCCAGATAAAAGAAAGCAGTCTTATCTTTGAACTTAAGTAGATTCTCAGCAATTGTCGTGCTCAAAGTTTTATCAGGGTCAGGCCGGGTAAATTCCGGATTGACGTTCCATTTTTTATATTCTTCCATCCATGGCTGGCTGTTCATGACAACACTCCTTTCTTTTAATTTGATTCTATTTTGTATGTTGAAACTCTGAAGTTCCGATTATTCCTGATTGATCTTTACACCACTTTCTGCTGCATTGCTTC
>CANQWW010000014.1 GCA_947627655.1 uncultured Acinetobacter sp.
CAAGCATTAGTGAACATCAAAGAGACTGAAGGATTAAACATGAGTCGTGATACGATCAGTATCCATTTTGTCAACGCAGCGCTTTATGGCGTCAAGCGTCTCGGCATGGATGTTGATACACTATTGTCTCATGTTGGCATTGAAGCTGAACTTCTGCATCAGCCTAAGGCACGTATCTCCCCAGAGCAATACACCCGTTTTATCAAAATGCTATGGATGGTGACCCAAGATGAGCATGTGGGTTTCGATGCCCAGCCGCGTCGTCTAGGCACTTTTGCCATCATGTGTCAGCTGATTATTCATGCCAAAACACTGGGTGATGCGCTGGAACTTTCTTCCCAGTTCTATAAGCTCTTTGGTGATGACTGGTCCGTGACCCTGGAACGTGACAAGCACGAAGCCCGTCTCGTACCACTCATTCCAAATTCAATGGATCCGGATCACTTTATTACTGAAAGTATGCTGATGATCTGGCATGGTCTGGCCTCATGGCTCATCGAGCGTCGTCTGCCTTTAGAACGTGTGCATTTCAGCTATGCCCGCCCTGCGCATGCCGATGAATATGATGCTTTGTTCTTTGCGCCTGTGATGCAATTCGACATGCCACGTACCGAAATTACCTTTGCAGCGGATTATCTGGACCTGCCTATTCGCCAGAATGAAGAAACGCTGGAAGAATTCCTAAAAGCCGCCCCGGCACAGCTTCTGGTCAAATTCAAAAACACCAATTCACTGACTTCGCGTATTCGTGATGTCCTGAAGAGTCAAATTGGTGAGGAAATGCCGACTCTGAATGATGTCGCATCGATGCTGTATCTGTCACCACAAACCTTACGTCGTCGTCTGGCTGCGGAAGGCAAAAGCTATCAGGGCGTAAAAGATGCGCTGCGCCGTGATGCCGCAATTCACTTGCTGCTCAATCCCGACCTGACCCTGGAAGATGTCGCACAACAGGTCGGCTTTAGTGAGACCAGTACTTTCCACCGTGCCTTTAAAAAATGGACTGGTGTAACCCCGGGTCTATACCGTCAGTTACACGGTTATCATTAAGTTGCATAAACTTCATATTTAGTACTTTCTAAAGTACTAAGCTAAGTTTTTGCCCAAGCTCCAGACTTGGGCATTTTTTTGCCTTTAAATCTTTGCTCGATTGGCCCTTTTCTCTATTGGCCCTTTGCTCTCTTGACCAAAGTGCTCAAATGACCTGGTCCGTTCTCGTCATTGCACTGACCCAAAGAATCATTACACTCAAAGCATTAGAACAAATTTTATCATCGAATAAAAAAGGAAATTATATGAGCGAGGCCTATATCATCGATGCCATTCGCACCCCGCGTGGTAAAGGAAAGAAGGATGGTGCCTTATATCAGGTCAAACCGATCAGTTTACTGACCACCCTGCTGAATGAACTCAAAGAACGGCATGCCTTAGATACCTCCCAGGTCGATGATATTGTCTTGGGCTGTGTCACCCCGATTGGTGACCAAGGTGCGGATATTGCCAAAACGGCAGCGATTGCCGCAGGCTGGGACAATGATGTTGCCGGTGTGCAGATCAATAGGTTCTGTGCCTCAGGTCTGGAAGCTGTGAATATGGCCGCACAGAAAGTCCGTTCTGGCTGGGAGGACCTGGTGGTTGCCGGTGGTGTAGAGTCGATGTCCCGTGTATCTATGGGTTCCGATGGCGGTCCTTGGGCGCTTGATCCGGAAACCAATATGGCCTGCAATTTCATTCCGCAAGGGATTGGGGCGGATCTGATCGCGACCCTTGATGGCTATACGCGTTTAGATGTCGATGCCTTCGCGGAACAATCCCAGAAAAAAGCGGCTGCCGCACAAGCTAGTGGCTATTTCAACAAATCGATCGTGCCCGTCAAAGATAAAGCCGGTGTGGTGATTCTGGATCAAGATGAGTTCATCAAACCGAATACCACGATAGATACTTTAAGTAAGCTTAATCCAAGCTTTGCTGCCATGGGACAAATGGGTTTTGATGCCATTGCCCTGCAAAAATATCCAGAAGTCGGTGCTGTGAATCATGTCCATCATGCTGGGAACTCATCCGGTATTGTCGATGGTGCCGCGCTGGTCCTGCTTGCTTCAGCACAGGCCGTCAAAGAACAAAACCTGAAACCGCGTGCCAAAGTCTTGGCTACGGCATTGGTGGGTGCCGACCCAACCATTATGCTGACTGGTCCTGCTCCTGCGGCACGTAAAGCACTGGCTAAAGCCGGCTTAAGCATTGATGATATCGACCTGTTTGAGGTCAATGAGGCCTTCGCTGCAGTGGTGATGCGCTTTATCAATGAAATGAAAGTGGATCCAGCCAAAGTTAATGTCAACGGCGGTGCCATCGCTATGGGTCATCCGCTTGGCGCCACCGGTGCCATGATTCTCGGTACTTTGCTGGATGAGCTGGAACGTCAAGGCAAAAAACGTGGCCTAGCCACCTTATGTGTCGGTGGCGGTATGGGCATCGCCACCATTATTGAACTGGTTTAAGGAGAGAACCATGAGCGCAATTCAATATCAAAAAACAGCAGATCATATTGTCATTTTGACCTTTAACTCTCCCAACCAGTCGGCCAATACCATGAATGCTGACTTCCGTGCAGCACTCACTGAAGTGGTCAATCAGCTGAAAGCCGATGATAACGTCAGCGGTATTATTTTCCGTTCAGCCAAGAAAACCTTCTTTGCCGGTGGCGATCTCGATGAGCTGATCCAGGCGACGCCAGCACACGCAACCGAATTCTTCAATATGATTGAAGAGATGAAAGCCCAGCTGCGTTATATCGAAACCTGTGGTATTCCAGTCGTTGCTGCATTGAACGGAACCGCATTGGGCGGCGGTTGGGAAATCGCTTTATGTGCGCATCAGCGTATTGCCCTGAATGATCCAAAAACCAAATTTGGTCTGCCTGAAGTCACTTTAGGGCTGTTACCCGGCGGTGGTGGGATTGTGCGTACCGTGCGTTTGTTGGGTCTGCAAACCGCTTTTCCGCTTTTATTGGAAGGCAAACAACTCAGTGTTAAGACAGCTCAATCTTTGGGATTAGTACATGACACAGCTGATTCACTCGATGAATTGCTTGATAAGTCTATCTCTTGGATCAAGGCTCATCCGCAATCACAACAGCCTTTTGATGTAAAAGGTTATAAAATTCCAGATGGCAGTCCCTCTACGCCTGCAGTCGCACAAATGCTGGCCATTGCCCCGGCCATGTTACGTGACAAAACCAAAGGCTGTTATCCAGCGCCGGAAGCAATCATGTCCGCTGCTGTCGAAGGTGCTCAGGTCGATGTCGATACCGCTTTGACCATTGAATCGCGTTACTTTAGCTATCTGGCGACCGGTCAGGTGTCTAAGAACATGATTGGCACGTTCTGGCATGGCATGAACAGCATCAAATCTGGTGCCCATCGACCGCAAGAGATTGCCCTATGGCAAGCCAAAAAAGTCGGTATTTTGGGCGCAGGAATGATGGGGGCTGGTATCGCTTATGTGACAGCCAGTAAAGGGATAGCGGTCATACTCAAAGATGTATCGATCGAAGCCGCTGAAAAAGGCAAAGCCTATAGCCAGAAACTGCTGGATAAAAAAGTCAGCCAAGGCCGTATTCATGCAGAACAACGCGATCAAATTTTGGGTTTAATCAAAACCACGCTCGATGCCCGTGATTTACAAGACTGTGACCTGATCATTGAAGCAGTATTTGAAAATCAGCAACTGAAAGCCCAAGTGACTCAAGAAGCTGAACAGTATCTTGCAGCTGATGGGATCATGGCCTCGAATACCTCTACCCTGCCGATTAGTCACTTGGCTCAGGCCAGTCAAGATCAAAGCAAATTTATCGGTCTGCATTTCTTTAGTCCGGTGGATAAAATGCAGCTGGTTGAAATCATTAAAAGTCAGAATACTTCTGATGAAACGCTGGCCAAAGCGTTTGATTTCGTCCAGCAGATTGGTAAATTGCCAATCGTGGTGAATGACAGCCGCGGTTTCTTTACCAGTCGTGTCTTTGGCACCTTTGTCCAAGAAGGATTACGCCTACTGGCAGAAGGTGTGCATCCAGCACGAATTGAAATGGCTGCTTTAAAAGCCGGTATGCCCGTAGGGCCATTGGCGATTCAGGATGAGGTCTCGCTAACCCTGACAGAACATATTACCAATGAAACTCGCAAGGCTCTACAGGCGGAAGGTAAAGAGCGACCAGTTTCCCCAGTTGACGATGTGATTCACACCATGATTCACCAGTTTAACCGCAAAGGTAAGGCCGCGGGTGCTGGTTTCTATGATTATCCTGAAGCTGGCAAAAAGCAGCTCTGGTCCGGTTTAAGTCACTGGAATCAGAACAGCGAGATATCTGAACAGGAAATGATGGAGCGCTTCCTGTTTGTACAGGCACTGGACACGGTACGCTGTCTGGAAGAAGGTGTTTTACAATCGGCTGTAGAAGGTAATCTTGGTTCGATTTTCGGGATTGGCTTCCCGGCCTGGACAGGAGGTGCCCTGCAGTACCTGAATCAGTATGGACTCGCCAGTGCCCTAGCGCGTGCCAAGACACTGGAACAGCAATATGGTGAACGTTTCAATACACCTGAGCTGCTTAAAGCCAAAGCCAGCCGTACTGAACCTTTTTAATGTAAACATCATGCTGGAAGAGAAGTAAGCCCCTCTTCCTCTTGAGCCATTCCACTTAGGTTAAGCTCTAAATAGAGTCTGCTTTTTGCTGAATTCATGTTATAAAGTAACATAAGATTCCACATCCACATCGGGTCCTTGCGTATGTCTGAAAAAATCACCCCTGAAAAATCCCCTTGGGGTTGGAGAGCGCTGTTTATTTTCTGTATTCTGGCCGGAATATTTATGTATATCTTCTGGTTGGCAGTGAGCAATGAACCAGATTACATGCCAAGCCAGCAGAGTAAGCAGAATACTCAACAGCATGCTTTTAAAAATGCGCCAACAATGTCTCCAGAAGCTATTGCCAAGGCACAAGCAGATCGTGAAGCACGTGCAGCCGCGCAGCAAAATAATCCAGCGCAACAAGATACCCCTGCTGAAGCGCATGCGCCGATTGCTAATCCTGAACCAGCGGCCCATACCGAGCATGGTCATTAAAACCCAGATTCAAGTGGTAAAAAAAGCGAGGCCCGGGCCTCGCTTTTTTAATCGCTATCTTGAGAGCTGCAGATACATATCAATATGAGGAATACCACAATCTAGATATTCCTCACCTTGGACCTGAAAACCAAGTGCTTGATAAAAACCTGTCGCATGTACTTGAGAAGACAGTTTCACAAATGCACGCTGCTCTGCTCTTGCCTGTTCAATCACCGCCTGCATTAACTGCTGACCAATCTTAAAGCCACGTGCTGATTTTAGTACTGCGACCCGGCCTATACTGTTATTTGCTAACAAGCGCGCGGTGGCCACCGGTTGTTGCTGCCAATAGGCAATAAAATGCTGGGAGACTGCATCCTGTGCATCCCATTCATCTTCCGGGGCAATATTTTGTTCCTGAATAAATACCGCTTCACGAATCAATTTTGCATCAATAGCCAACTCCTTCCAAGAGCCAGCAACAATGCGCAGTTCAGTAATGTTTAGCATTTACACCCAATCCCCTGCTGATCCCATTGATCATTCAGCAACAGTTCCAGCGAATGTTTCTGAATCCCGTACATCTGCTTCAAAGCCTGAATCTGGGCCAGCACTTCCTGATCGGGTTCATGATCACCCTGACGCTTGACGGCCAGAATCATTTTGTTCTTACTGGTATGCTCCAAGGCCACAAATTCAAAAACCTTGGTTTCATAGCCATAAGCTTTTAAGAATAAGGCGCGGATGGTATCGGTCAGCATTTCCGCCTGCTGTCCAGCGTGAATACCAAACTGTAACATCGGGCTTAATACTTTTGGTGCCTGTAGCTGTGGGCGTAATTCCTTATGACAGCAGGGCGCGCACATGATGATCTGGGCATTGAGACGAATCCCGCTATGAATAGCAAAGTCTGTCGCGACATCACAGGCATGTAAGGCAATCATCACATCTAGACGTTCCGGCGCATAAGTGCGGACATCCCCCCTGGAAAAAATCCAGCTGGCCAAACTGCGATTGGTCTGCCACATTCTGGCAGAACTCGACCATTTTCGGATTCAGTTCGACCCCGGTGACCCACGGCGTCTGCCCATGCTTTTGCATATAGTCATATAAGGCACAAGTCAAATAGCCTTTACCCGAACCAAAATCGACCACCCTTAAACCTTGCTGAGGTGCGGTAATTTGTCCCAAAGCATTGGAAAATATTTCTACAAATTTATTAATCTGTTTCCACTTGCGCGCCATACTCGGAATAACCTGGCCCTGCGGATCAGTAATCCCCAAATGCTGAAGAAACCCACTGTCCTGATCGACATAACGCTGTTTCACTCGATCATGCCCTTGTTCAGCTTGAGACTTGATCGGTGCTTTGTTCTTGCTACGCGTCAGCATGGCTTTCTTCTTGTTCTTTTTTAGCTGCAATTCTTCGGTCGTGGTCATGAGATTCGCCTGCTTGCAACAGGCCAGTAAATCAGTAACTTGAGAAAGCGCTTCTGTGAAAGGATAGTTTTTAGTCACGTCCTGAGTCTTATAACGATATAGACAGCTCAGCACTTTCTGTTCATGTAAATAAATGACGCGCAAGGTCATTTTCTCCAACTGCTGCAGTTCTCCCTTATACTGACTGAGAATCAGGCGATCAAACTGATCATTTTCAAGGGCTTGCTGAAAAGCTTCTAGAAATTGCTGTTCTTGTACCGAAAGAGAAGCCAAAATGGACATAAAGAAAACCTAAAATGAATTGCCATTAAAGTGTAAATGTTCTTACTCTAAAAGCAAAATTGAATTACTATACATTTGTATATTTAAGCAGAATACCCCTTATGTCGAATGCACCATTACTCCAGGATTATGATCTTGCTGAAGAGCGCATCAATTACATCAGTCATGGTGTGGGTGCAGCTTTGTCTGTCATTGCAGCAATTTTACTGATCATTAAAGGCGCGTATTTGAGCTGGGGAGCATGGCTAGGTTTATGGGTGTATGGCCTCAGTATGGTGTTACTGTTTTCGGCCTCGATGCTGTATCACATGGCGACGACTGCCGATCGGCGCTATTTTTATAAAAAGCTGGATCATACCGCGATTTATTATCTGATTGCCGGGACCTATACCCCTTTTCTGGCGATCGCCATTCCAACGGCGAAAGCCCAGTACTTACTGGTCGCTTTATGGCTGATTGCTATACTTGGCACACTCTTCAAGTTTATTTTCATTCATCGCTTCCAGAAAGTTTCTCTAGTTGCTTATTTGGCAATGGGCTGGTTGGCACTGTTGGTCATGGATGATATGCAAACATATTTATCTGCTCAATCTTTAACCTTTCTCGTAATTGGTGGCCTCGCTTATACCGTAGGTGCATTGTTTTACGCTTTAAAAAGAGTAAGATATACCCACGCTATCTGGCACATATTTGTATTGATAGGCGCAGGATCACATTTTCTGTCTATCTATCTTTACGTGATTTAATCCTCTCATTCTTCATTTCAGTGACCCTGAGCGAGTTGAATCGAGAAGATTGCAGTTGTTTTTTTAAGAAATTACGCCTTTTTTAAAAAGATTACGCTTGTAAAACTAAGTTTTTTTTATTTTTAATAAGTGTAAGGTCATTCATGGCGTCCTCAAATTCTGCTGCTCAGCCAGCACAAAATTCAAAATTTCGCGTTTTAACCGCAAGCTTAGTAGGTACCACAATCGAATTCTTCGATTTCTATATCTATGCCACTGCAGCGGTGATTATTTTCCCTTATCTGTTTTTTCCAGCCAGTACAGATCCAATGACGGCAACCATCCAGTCACTGGCTACTTTTGCGATCGCCTTTATTGCGCGTCCAATTGGTGCAGCGCTGTTTGGTCACCTGGGCGATAGAATCGGTCGTAAAGCCACGCTGGTCGCAGCCTTGCTGACCATGGGTATCTCGACTGTCGCGATTGGTCTATTACCGACCTATGCACAAATTGGTATTGCTGCACCGTTACTGCTCGCACTGTGCCGTTTGGGTCAGGGCCTTGGTCTGGGTGGTGAATGGTCAGGTGCTGTTTTACTTGCCACCGAGAACGCGCCTGAAGGTAAACGTGCCTGGTATGGTATGTTCCCGCAACTCGGTGCGCCAATCGGCTTTATCTTGGCCACTGGTTCATTCTTGACGCTTGGCGCCTTCATGTCTGAAGAAGCATTCATGACCTGGGGATGGCGTATTCCATTTATCTCAAGTGCCTTGCTGGTGATCATGGGATTATGGATCCGTTTGAAACTCCACGAAACGCCTGCATTCCAGAACGTCTTGAAAAAGCAGAAAGAAGTTAATGTACCCTTCTTTGAGGTGTTTAAGAAGCACTCTAAAATGCTGGTACTGGGTACAATCGCAGCCATCTGTACCTTCGTGGTGTTCTACTTAACGACTGTATTTGCCTTGCAATGGGGCACCAAAGAGCTGGGCTATTCTCGTGAGGAATTCTTACAGCTGCAACTGGTTGCGACCCTGTGTTTTGCTGCCTTTATCCCGCTTTCCGCTGTATTTGCAGAAAAATTCGGACGTAAAGCGACCTCTATTGCCGTGTGCATCGTTTCAGCGATCTTCGGTATTTTCTTTGCTGACATGCTGGAATCCGGTAACACGGCAGTGGTGTTCCTGTTCTTATGTATTGGTCTTGCAATCATGGGCTTAACCTATGGTCCTATTGGTACCGTATTGTCTGAGATTTTCCCGACTTCAGTACGTTATACAGGCTCTGCGCTGACCTTTAACCTGGCCGGTATTTTTGGGGCATCTTTTGCACCATTAATCGCCACCAAGCTGGCAACCAGCTATGGTTTGTCTGCTGTAGGTTATTACCTGACTGCGGCATCGATTCTCTCCTTGTTAGCATTCTTGCTGATTCGTGAAACCAAACATGACGATGTAAACAACCAGATTTGATTGGATTACATCTCCTGTATGCAAGCCAGCGTCACTACGCTGGCTTTTTTACGGGCAATAGATGTACAAAAATCTGCTGTTCCCGGTGAGCCCTTTAGGAAACAATAAAAAGAAATGTACATGCAAGAGGGATAGATGATGCAGGACCCTATTGAGCAATTGACTGAGGAACAGTTAATCCACATTATTGTCTTACTGGAACAGGATCAAAAGAAAGAAGCTATCCAATATATCATGCAGCACAGTACGCTAAACCAAGAACAGGCACTTGAAGTCATTGCCGCCATTCTTATGGAGCACGATGCTGCCTTGCACATGCATAGCAGTGGCCCACGGTTTAGTGATGATTTGTCCTCGGAGCAAACCGCCTCTAATGCAGCCTTGACCGATTCGATTGCCGTCTCTGAACCTGAGCAAGCGCTTAAGCGCTCCCCTGTACCGCCGGTTATTCCAGAACTACAGGAAAAGATTGCAGATCCTGTTACGGCGCCCAAACAGCCTCATTTACTCTGGATCAGTGCCGGAATTGTGATTTTTATTCTGGTGCTGGTCTTGCTGATTATTTAAGGCAATCTCTTTCTATTCCTATACCAGCTCAATGATATCAATCGTCGGTGGCACACGAAAACGAAAAGGTACACCGACCAGACCAGTGCCCACGGTCACAAAAACATCGGCCTGTTCATGTCGGTACAGGCCTTTTTTATGCCCGAGGATCGAAACACGTTTCATCACATAGTCGGTCAGCCAAGGCAATTCCACTTGTCCGCCATGGGTATGACCAGACAGCATCAATGGACGTTTCGGCAGTTGTGGCACCATATCCACCGTATCCGGATTATGGGACAAAATCACCCAAGGTTTATCTTGCGGCAGATCGGGTAAAAAGCGCATATCTGCCTTGCCCGCCCACAAATCCCCGATCCCGATCAGACGGAATTCATCAAATTCCACAATCTGTCCTTCAATGTCGATCACCTGATTTGCCATCAGGGCATGCTGTAAGAGCTCCTGGATTGGAGGTCCCGGATATTGTTCATCATGATTACCATTTACCGAATAGACCGGCGCCTGAATTTCCCGCAATACGGCCAGTTCCTGGGTTAATTTGTCTTCGGGCTCATAGGTCCAGTCCCCGGCGACTACCACCAGATCCGGTTGCTGCTGATTCAGCTTGGCCACAATCTGTTTTAGCTGACGTTCATGTCCAGAGAATAGTCCAATGTGTAAGTCGGCAATCAGGGCAATACGTACCGGTTTGTCTAAACTTTTATCCTGATTCAGCTGGTAACGTGTGGTTTTTACCTGAATAAGATGCGGCTCAATAAAACGGGCATAGCCCAGTACCCCACTGAGCAGAAAAATAAAAATAGCCTCATGGATAGAGTAATAGCCCTGGATGCCCGCATAAATACTGAAGAAAAATAAAGGAATTAACAGATAGGCAAGATAGAAAGCCAGCAAATGTGCGAATGCCTTAAAGGGATGCACCGTCTGGGTATGCGACTGACTGATCCAGGCCTGTGAAATGCCCCACAGGGCAAGAATGGCCATCCCTATATAAAAATAGAAGGTTACGGAATCAATATTCCCCATCATTTCGCCTTTCCCATTCTTTCGTGCATATACTGCTGTGTATTTATCTTTTCACAGCTGGCAATTATACTCAAACCTAATTTATCAATCTTAGATTCATATGGCGATTGCTAACCCTTCCAAGGCCAACCCTTCTATGGTTATACCGAAACGTAAAATTCAATATAAGTATGCTGTTATATTAGGATGTAGTCTCGTCTTGGGAGTGCCTGCCTGTAGCACCTTGCCAAAGCGCGGCGACGTTCCGGCACAGATGGCATTTGATAATGATACCTCGCAGACCAGTCTGTCCAAAATCGTCCAACCTTTACGTGACCAGAATATTGGCCTGACAGGTTATCACGTCCTCTATGATCCGCTTGAAGCCTTGGCTGCACGTATGCAGTTGATTCATAAGGCTGAGCGCAGTCTGGATTTGCAATATTACATCTGGGACAATGACCGGATTGGCGCCCTGGCCTTACATGCGATTATTCAGGCAGCAGATCGCGGGGTCAAGGTTCGTCTGTTAATTGATGATAATAATGCCAAAAAGATGGAAGGGATTTATCTCGCGCTGGATCAACACCAGAATATTGATGTGCGCCTCTATAATCCTTACCGTTTCCGCCAGCACCGCGCCATGGATATCATTTTAGATCTGAAGCGCATCAACCGACGCATGCACAATAAAAGCTTTATTGCCGACAATCAGATTGCCCTGATTGGAGGCCGTAATATGAGCAACCAGTATTATAATGTCAGTGAAAACTACCAGTTTTCAGATGTCGATGTGCTATTGGCCGGCGCTGCCTCTGATGAAATCATTCACTCTTTCGATGAATACTGGAATGATGACTATGCCTATCCGGTACGCGATATTGTCAATCATCGCCAACACAACTTGCGCTTTCACAGTCTGAAGCAGCAGCTGGATCAGCATTATGAAGATCCGAGAGTTACCAACTATCTGGATCTGGCCAACCGTTCTCAGGCCTTTGACAAATGGCTAGAACACAATATCCAGCTGGACTGGGTAGAAGCTGAAGTGGTGAAAGACCCGCCAAGTAAGATCAAGGCCAAATCAAAAAAAGAAGATCACCTGAATTTTCAGCTGCTGCAGCATCTGGAAAAACCTGAACAGAGCGTTGATATCGTTTCGGCCTATTTTGTGCCAGAAAAAGAAGGTGCGGAGCGTCTGAAAAAAATTGCCCAAGACGATATTAAAGTTCGGGTACTGACCAATTCCTACAAAGCCAATGATGTACCTGTAGTTCACGCTTTTTATAGCAAGTATCGCAAGGACCTGTTAAAGCATGATGTACAGCTTTATGAGTTTCTTGCTGCACCCGATGCTGCCAATTTAAATGCCAATACCAAAGAGCTTGCTGACAAGGCCAAAGTAAGCCTGAAAGGACTGAGCCGCTCCAGTCTGCATGCAAAATTAATGGCCCTGGATGAAAAACAGGTTTTTATTGGCTCGTTTAACTTTGATCCACGCTCTTCTTACCTGAATACCGAAATCGGGGTGCTGCTCAATAGCCCCTCTCTGGCGCAAGCCGTGCATCGCACCATGGATCAGAACCTAAGCAAGTTTGCTTATAAACTGGTCTTAGATGCCAATAATAATATTAACTGGAAAATCAAACAGCCGAACGGTGAAATCAAAACACTGGTTAAAGAACCTCAAGTGAAGTGGTATCAAAAGGCCATGCTGAAGTTTGTCTCCTGGTTACCGGTAGAAGGTTTTATGTAGATCAAATCATCATTGATCATTCCGAAAAAAGCCAGTCAATGACTGGCTTTTCATTTCGTTCAATCTCAAGTTTAAGATTTAACTTTAACGCGATAACAATCTGCCAAGGTTAAACTTAGATCCCCCCCCGCCAGCTTGGCCAGTTCCTTTGACTCTTCATCAGTTGTATTCTGAGTGCTGTAAATCTGATTAAAGCTGGCAAAACTATTGGCCCACTTCACCGTTTTCCCTTCGGAGTCGATTAAGCTAACTGTTGGCGCAGGGCTATTGCTGCCATCCGCATTAACCCGCACATTGAGTAATTTATTCACATTCACCAGTGCTCCCCCCACGACGATAGATTCTGAAGAGCCGTCATTTGAGGTGGTGATGGTGGAGTTCATCCCAATCAATGCACCATTCAGATCTCCCAGCTCCTCATTGGCCAGCACCATACGAACAGATAACGTATTATCGGTTGTCTTAGGTACTGCTGTTGGGATAAAAGCACGGGAAATGGTGCCAATACGATATTGCTGTACCGCCACACTCTGTGAATCTTGCAGGCTATAGCGGGTTGTTAAGCTAGCCGGATCATAATTTGCACTACATTCATTTTGACCAGAGGCCAGATTAGCTGCCGGTTTTCTATTGGTACGGATATCACCATTTTCATCGATGACAATGCCTAAAGTGATCTGACGATTAGGATCACTGTTAAAACTGAATTTCAGATCGGCATACAATGGGAAGAAATAAGATTCTTTTGACTGCACATTGTCTTGCGTTTTAAATACTCGTCGATCTAAATGGGTAATTGGATAAAGCTTATAGAGGTCCATCGTACCCGCAAAACTGGACTCTCCTCCGGTTTGCGTCCACAAACCTAAATCACGTTGTTCTGCTTCCGTTAACTGCTGGTCAATCTTCTTGCCGGTCAGCACATTATAGAAACGTGCTTTCCCTGCAATCATGTAATCATTAAACAAACGGCCTTGCTCAATTTTCATATATTCAGCATTGGACTGGCCAATTTTGAGCAAATAACCTGGCTCAGCAGCAATACGTTTACTTTTTGCATCAATCCAGCTGCTTTGGGCCTCTGCAGTCATCTGTACAGGCTTGATGCTTCGAATCAAATGCGCATTCAGTCCGCCAATGGTGGTATAGTCGAGTGGATTTTGTGGCGTGCCTTGTATTTTCCCTTTCCATTGCAAACCGCTACCAAAGGTCATCCCCTGACGATCTGTCATCAAGATAAAATGACCCAAAATATGGGTGAGGCTATTATCTGTCAGTGAGCATTCTCTATTTGGATGACTGCATCCGACCAGACCTTCTGAACCGCTAATATAGCTACTTAATGAATCCGAAGACAGTAGTGAGAATTCAGGCTGATAAACGGCGGCATTGGCAATATTCAATAAAGTATTTAAAACCTGTTCTGCTTCTGGTTTGCTAATCTTTTTTGGTCCCAGCCATGTCGCGAGTAATGCATCAAATTCCGCATCAGACATAGTTTTAATCTGCTCAGCACTTATATTTTTTTCTAATTTATCCAGAGCCTTGCGCGTACCGTCATCAATCATGACAGGATAAATTTCAGTTGCCGAGCGCAACTCATTATTATTTAGTCCAATTGCCTGAATCATTTGCACCAGACGGATGGCAATGGCTTCGCTAGACAAACCGTTATTCGACGTAGAACCTTTAATCCCTTCCGCGATATCCAGTATGGTTAGTCGTGGGAAATGGGCTGTAGCGGTCACATTGCCTATTCGGCTAATAGGAAACTCGCCCAGTTCAATCTGTCGATCTTTTTCACCTTGAATAAAGAAGCTGATTTTTTGTCCGGTCTTACATGCACCCGTCGCCACACCGTTATCAATATTGAGAGCCGTCTTAAAAGGTTTCGTTGTATCATCGGCACAGTAAAAGTTGAGACCTTGCAGCGGATAGTCCAAGGCAAATTCTAAACAGCCGCTCATGGTGCTGAGACAGGCGCCATTGACCGTCGTGTTGTCATCATATTTTTCTGGCGTAATATTCGCACTTTCTCCCCCGCAGCCATATAACATCAGTGCCAAAGTCGAGAAAGCCAATGGTAGAATTTTTTTGGTTTTTTTCATATTAATACTCTTATCGTTATCCTTAACGGATAGCTATTAATTTTAATTGTCCTTGGTTACTCAATACCTGATCTTCTACGTCTATTGCTGAAGCTAAGGGGGTGAGCAATAAATAGCGGCTTTGATCTGGCACCTGTAATAAGCCTTCAATATATGCATAATGCAGGTAATTCCCAGCAGCATTATTATTTTTAAACCCACCAGCCCCTTCTAATACACATCCCTGCTCATCTAAAAAAACTGCAAAAGGCCAATAAAAACTCGGGTTTTGCTGACGTGAAGCAAAAGACTGCAATTGTATATTCTTTAGTGGCTGCTTTAACTTCACCACTTCAAAATCAAACTGGTTTTTAAGGGGGGCTCGCGGCCATAAATTGACGTGATCTTCTACGGCCATTTCTTTGGCTTTACTAATTTTTTTATCCTGAAAACAGCGTTGACCAAGACCCTCTACCGCGTCTTCGGCCGAAATTCGGTAATAACTGTGCGCCAGAACCAGCGGCTTATTTTGTTCAGATAGCCTGTTATTTTTAAATAAGGCCTGCATGACTGACGAGCCCAGACCTTTTTCACGCTCCACGGTCTGATTACGCGTCATTCCCAGTTTGGTATCTACAATACCCTCAGGCATCATATAAAAACGCTTTTGTCCCTCAAGATTAAATTCTTTTTCTTCTAATAATTCATTGCTAACATATTGCTCGTCCTCTATTTCCAGAATAGCCGATCTTTCACTAGATGGCCTCTTTACAGGAATAATCGGTTCGGATGCGGATGGATTTACTCGTGTAGCTGGCGGTTTAGGTGCTACTTTCACACTTTCAGATTGGGTTGGAAGGATCATCGGTACAGCTGCAGGTGTAGAGGACTCTACCCGTACCGCAGAATGCTCAACTGGCTGCGCTAGAGTTTTTGCATTTATTTTTTCTGCCGGAGAAGAAGCTAATTCAGCCTTCTGATCTACAGTCATAACATCCATTGGTTTGCTGGCAGGAATCAGGTCTGGTGTTGTCTTTTGGGCAGGTTGACGCTGCTGTGGTGAAGCGGACTTTTCTTTTTCTGGAGCTGGCATTTTTTGCACCACAAGAGGCCGCCCATCTGGACCAATAATGGTATGAAATGTCCCTGCCTGGACATGGTTTAGCTGTGCCAGGCTGAAAGCCAGCATGGTACACAGCCATATATTTCCCTTCATTCTACTTCGCCTACCATCTTGTTCTATAGTTCAGTCCCAAAATTGTTACTTTAGTATCCGTTTTAACATTTAAGCCTGCATATGGGTTTAATAACAGGTTATTCACCCCGGTTTGGTTCGCCAGACTACTGCTATTGGCCGGAATATTATCTTTGCTCCGTAAGAAACCAATGGATAAATCCAGATCCGTATCGGCATCAAACTTATACCCTACTCCCAAACCGAACAGCTGGGCATTGTTAATCGGCACCATGGTATTACGCTTGTTATCAGGAATTGCACTGCCACGTGGTTCATAACCTGCACGCAATTTCAGGCGATCTGTCGCTGAATATTCAACACCGACTCCCCAGCTCCATGGAGAAGTAAATCCAAGCGGTAAAGCTAAGGAAGTATCGGTCACATCTGCCGATAAAAGTTTGGCAATTTTAAGGGCCGAAATTTGACGGTCGAACTCGAAACGGAATTTGTCCCATGCTTTATAATCCGTCCATCCCACATCAAAATTGACCTGAAAATCGGGTAAAACCTTATATTTAATACCCGCCTGGAAGTGTGCAGGATATTCAAAATCCATGGAAACCAGACCAGACTCACTTGCCGGAATATAGTTAGGGAAACCTAAAATTGCAGCCAGAATCTGACCTGTCGGTGAGGTCATTAAGCCCTTGATCATTTCCTGCGGTGCCTTGGCATTATCAATGTGATACTTGCCTTTCAGGCGCATTTTTGCCGCACTTTGATACACCATACCAAAGCTGAAATCTTCGGTTGGCTCCCATAACACCCCTAAGTTATAACTTGGACTGAGTGACTGTTCCATTTCAATCTGCATCTGACCAAAACGGCCAAATGGATTCATCCCCTCATCCGCATTACATATTCCTAGTAAGAGAATGTCGGTGATGATGTCTGAATTTTCCTTGAACGGCGTACAAACGACTTCATCGATCATGCGTAACATGCCGATGAGTTCGTTTGGAAAACGTAAATCCGTTTTCATACCAATGGCCTGATAGGACATACCAATCCCGCCACCCACTGAAAGGGTGTCACTGACCTGATAACCAACTGAAGGAGAAAGATAGGTAATCCGCTCTAATGCAACCTGCTGTCCCATAAAGTTCCCAGGGTTACCATTTTCTGCACCAAACCCGGCTACCAACGGTGCATATACTGCCGTCGCATAGGTTGCCTTAGAACCAGGCGGGTTATAAGCGATGCCCATGGTCGGGGCCGCGATAGGCATTCCTTCTCCCAAATCGACCATTTTTTTCAGGATTGGTACATACAGACTGACGTACTCTACATCACCCTTCACCGGTCCTTTAAAATCAGTACAGAGATCTGAGTTGACTTCCGGCCCATCATTACATACCAAAGGATCATCGGAATAACCGAAAACGTTATACCCCTCAGGTACACTGAACTCTCGCTGAATATTAAAATCAGCAATAATAAGCTGCTGCTCGGTTTGCAAGCCTTTTATTTTTGTCAAACCTGCCGGGTTAAAATGTACAGCATTCACCCCAGGTGGATCTGCAGTCACGGCATTGCCCAGAGAAAGTGAACGCAGATCAACCGATAAATTTGTTCCCAACTGTGCAAATGCTGCACTGGAACATCCCGCTAATAAAATGGCACTCACTAACGGGCTGAATCGAATTTGTCTCATGAGACAACCCCTTAACGAATTTTCTTACCAAAACCTAAAATATCAAGCGGGAAAGATAGACCTAAAGAAACATCTGGTGCATCTTCTGTCAAACCAAGTCCAACTGTGCCATTCACAATGGTCTCTGGAGAAACCCGAACGCCTAAGGAAATCGCCAGAGTCGCACTGGTTTGGTCGGCGACTGAATAGCTTTCACCACCAGTATATGTAAACTCAGCTCCGGTGTTGAAGCTTTGCTGATAGGACATGGTCATTGAGACATCATAGTTAAATGAGTAAGCAAAGCCGAAAGCGAAACCGCCACTAATCCCTGGCTCAAACTCATCAATTACCCGATAGCCACGACGTTGATTCAGGCCTGATTCATTAAAACCATAGTTTGCAGAAACGGAAGCAAACAGTACAACCGGGTCAATATATTTCCGGGTACTGGCACCAATACCAGCAGAGTAATAGCCTTTACCGGTGGCTAACTCACTGGCGGCATTAATTTCATAGGGGCTATCCCCGGTTTTGGTCGATAAGTTACCGAACAAAATTAAAGGTAAACGACCTGCCTTGAGCGGGAAAGGCTCCCAGCGTGCTCCCAAGCTGATATCACCCAAACCCGCAGTCGAGGTATCTTTTAATAAATCTGTTTTTGCCACCAAAGGCAAAGAGGCGGTTAAGGTCAGGTTGTCTTTAACACCATATTGCAGGGTAAAGGTATTGGTAAGGGTATGGCTGGCATTTTCCTGAACACGTAGCTGATAGAGCTGACCCTGGGCCATCTCCAGATCCAGTTGTGTATCCCGATAGTAGGTATAATCAATATCGTAATAAGATGAAATTTCACCTTGTTTAATCAGTGAATATTGACGCTCATTTGAAGTAAACACCTCTTCAAGATTCGCTTCTTGTGTCGCATCACCTTCTTGTTGTCGTAAGGCAGAAGATGCTTCTACGGGTGCTTCAGACGGTTGTTGTACGTTAGCAGGATTCTCTGTTGCTACGTCTGGTTGCTGTTGCAAATCAGACGTACTGTCAGCTGAAGGCTGAAGCTCTTCAGTGTCAGGCATTACAGATTCTACTACCGCCTCTTCTGATTCAACAGACTCATAGTCTCCCAGAGCAGGCTCTTCAGCAGCATAAGCCACCCCCATCAGCATTTGTACACTGAGTGCTAAAAGTGTTTTGTTCATCCATTCACGTTTCATTGTTACATCCCACCATTTTTAATTTTTCTAATTCAACTTTTTCTGTAGTTTCATTTGTTTTTATAATAAAGACGTAAGAAGTTATAGTTTTGCTGCCCATAAGAATCTGACTCTTGATTCCTGTTGGTATCCAGTCGAATGGTAGAAGCTTTATCTGCCAGCTTTTCCCTATAGAACTCAGGATATTGAATATCCACCAAGGCATATTGATTTAAGGTTGCATCTTCAACATGGCGTAGATCAGCATCTTGCAATGTCAAAAGGTTTTGACGATATTGAGGGGCAACATTAATCAAAAACAGGGTATTGTTTTCCCAGACCTGTTTAAAGCGCTCTTCGTCAAAACTGATGTTTCCAAGCGCAGGATCTGCCACATAGACCCGTCCATCTTTATATGCTTTGTATACAACGAAGTGTTTAAATCCCGCATAGGAGATAGGCACAATGGCTGGCTGGTCCTGTTTGACCAGATCTTCAAATTCGCCCCGGTAGCCGCCACTCTCCAAACCTAATGCAGCAACAAAGCGCTTCATATCCAGTAGAGAGAAGCTACGGCGCTCAATAATCTTTTCAGTTTCACCGAACTTCATCAAACCATTCATGGTCTGCTGCTCATTCAACTGCGTGCCGACATAGCCATTTAACAGCGTTGTTAATGCTGCTGAACCACAGCTATAGTCGTATGCCTGCCGGACAATGCCTCGAAACTGATCGTGTACTGCCGGTTTAATACGCACAGGCTCTCGATGCATACGTACAAAAGAATCCTGACGCGAATCTAATGTTTCGGTATAACGAACTGTTTCAGCGGGTTGTTCTCTTATATCAAAGGCTTCTTTGGCAGCGTAATAGATCAATGCCGAGCCTAGTGCGATCTCTAACATATTTTTTACTTTTAAGTCTGACGCTGGGCGTCTTTTCGTTATTATTTTAGAGTTAATACTCTACATCCGTGTTACATGAAGATACTGCTTTTTGTACAAAAAAAATAGTGTTTTTTAAAATAATTAGATAAAGAGAAATTTTGACATAGAAAAAGCGCGTGAAATCACGCGCTTTTTTAAAGGTCTATTAGTGACCGCGGATTGTGATAATCGCACCTGGTGTATATTGACCTTGCGCTGGGCTAAAGTAGGTTTGCATACCTTGAACTTCAATATCACCAATTGATGCAGCATCACGTGATCCTAAGTGAATACCTTTTACATAGTTATCGTGTGCTCCAGATGTACTAACAATACGTACATAGCCTTTATCTGCGCCTTCCTCACCAAACACACTGATGGATTGATTCAACACTAAATCACGAGAGTTTGCATCAGCAACTTGAATGCTATCCAGATGAATCACACCCGCTGCACGAGTAGTCGTTTTAGTAGAGTTATCCAAAATACCTAGATCAGTAATCGTTAAACCACCAACCATAGTCGCATTTAACTTGATCATAGCCCCTTGTGGTGCAGCACCTAATTGGATGTTTGCAGTCATTGGACCAGTTTTTACAGAAAGACCGGTTAAGATCGCATTTTCAGTACCAGTACCGCCACGACGGATCGAAGTTGAAGCTGTAGTAGCTTCATCTCCTGATGCCACTACACCAATTTCACCGATATTGATATCTAAACCAGATACTGCTGCAGCGATGTTGATGAATGGATTGCCGCCACCTGCATCAGAGTCAATTGTTAAATCTGCAAGGTTACGAGATGGAAGTAAGTAAGCACCACCATTGTCATAGTTTGCACCAATCACAACACCATGAGCCGCTGTTGCACCCTCGCCATTTGCTTTGATATAGATCGCACCTGCCTCGCCTGAGCCACCCTCACCTGAATAACCGTCGTTATCATGGATAAATAATTTTTCGATTTCGATTTTAGAGATACCGATGCCAATACTTAAACCGTCTTGACCTGTGGTTGCGCTTAGAGATGCATCATCCATGGCTTGCATCGCCATCGCATTTGCGCTAATTGCCATTGAAGAAATTAAAGCTAATTTAGTGAATTTTTTCATTCGTACTCTCCCAAGAGTATTATTTTTTTTGGTTGTGAATCACTCTTTGTTTACGCTGCGTTATTTATTTTATAACAGTACAAACAAGCAATCCTTGAGTGATTTTGCTCGCCCCCCTAAATTAGCCTTGAGTTAAATTTTGATCAACTGTTGTTGGTCATATTCTGCAATTCGCCGATAAACGGTAAATTGAAGTTCTCTCTTATTTTTCTCTGGAATTCAGATAGAATCGCTCTATTCTCTTAGATATTCTGAATTGAATGCACTGCACGACCTATCAACATCTTCTTCGCCCCTCTACTCTTCAGCCAGATACTATTCTGGAGGCGCTTGCTGCACTGGATCATGTGGTCTATTTATATAATCATGGCCATCCAGTGATCGCCTGCTGCGCTGAACAATATACGCTGGTTCAAGCTGATCAAGTTAAAAATTATCGAGCTACCGCTTTTAACCAATATACGGAAGTTGAGGATGATCTTAATCTGACCTTCTGCTCTGATAGACCCACGTCATCAGAGCATTTTAGTGGTGGATATATTGGCTTCATTGCCTATGACTATGCCGCACAACAGCATATAAAATACAAACAACATCAACAACCTGCCATGTTTATTGGTCAATTTTCCACTTATCTGGAATTAGGTCAGGATGGTTGGATATTTAAAAGTACGCATCCAGATGCTCAAGAT
The DNA here is from genome assembly GCA_947627655.1 of uncultured Acinetobacter sp. GTDB lineage: Bacteria > Pseudomonadota > Gammaproteobacteria > Pseudomonadales > Moraxellaceae > Acinetobacter. The sequence continues at coordinate 21,239 of CANQWW010000014.1, forward strand.
ATTTTCCAGCAGATTCAGTCTTTAATTGAGCAGGATCAAAACCGATTAGAATTCAGCTTGGTTTCGCCATGTACGGCGCGTTGGGATAAAGCAAGGTATCAGCAGGCATTTGATCGGGTACAGGAATATATCAAAGCAGGCGACTGCTATCAGATTAACCTGACACAAGAATTTTCAGCCCAGGCACAAGGTTCATTATTGGCGACTGCACGCGCTTTCTGGACATTAACTAATGCACCTTATGCAGGCTATTTACGTGTGGGTGAGTTTGAATTATTAAGCTGTTCTCCTGAGTTATTTATTGAGTTTCAGTCCGAAAAGAAAATTATCACCAAGCCAATTAAAGGCACGATGCCACGTTATGACGATCCTATTTTGGATGAACAATCCAAACAGATCTTGAAAGCTTCAGAAAAAGACAGGGCTGAAAATGTCATGATCGTGGATTTACTGCGTAATGATCTGAGTGTGTACGCTGAAACTGGTTCAGTTAAAACACCCAAGCTCTTTGATATTGAAAGTTTTAATCAAGTTCATCATATGGTCAGTGTAGTTGAGGCAACTTTGAAAGCTAGCGTCAATCCATTTGAGGTTCTGCTGTCGGCTCTACCGGGCGGCTCTATTACCGGTGCTCCTAAAATTCGGGCTATGCAGATTATTGAAGAACTCGAAGGTGCACCGCGTGGTGCCTATTGCGGCTCACTCGGCTATTTTAATGTTGATGGTACCGGTTCTTGGAATATCCTGATTCGGTCTATTCAGAAATATCAGGAAAATGTGTCTCTCTGGGCAGGTGGTGGTATCACTATTTCTTCAGATGGTGATGCGGAATATCAGGAATGCTTTGATAAAATTGAGGCCATGCTGGATTTACTGAATACTTGGTATCAGCCTTAATAAATAAAAAAGCGATAATAAATAAAAAAGCGATTCATTTGAATCGCTTTTTTGATGAATCTCCCCTAACCCCTCTTTAACAAAGGGAGGTTGGGAGGGATTTCAATTACACCAAAATATCATTCTTTAATGTATCCACTAAGCGCTGATTCTGTTCATCCGTACCAATCGTGATACGCAAATATTGATCAATACGCGGCTTATTGAAATAACGTACGATAATGCCACGTGCACGTAACTCAGTTGCTAGCTCAGCCGCATCTTTCGTCGGCAAAGAAGCAAAAATAAAGTTAGCACTTGAAGGCAGGATTTTAAATCCGAGCTCACTCAATTGAGCCACCAGCTGTTCACGGCTGGCAATAACCTTTTGATTTTGTGCTTCAAAGTAGGCTTGATCTTCAAAAGAAGCCACTGCAGCTGCAATGGCAAACCGGTCCATTGGATAAGAGTTAAAGCTGTTTTTTACCGCTTCTAATGCTGCAATCAGGTGCGGTTGCGCAATCGCAAAACCAACACGCAAGCCCGCTAAAGAACGAGATTTAGAGGTGGTTTGGCACACCACCAAGTTGTCGTACTTTTCAACCAAATTGACCGCAGATTCAGCCCCGAAATCCACATAAGCTTCATCAATCACCACAACTGAATCCGGATTAGCTTGTAAAATTTCTTCGATGGCGGACAGACCGAGTGCAATACTGGTCGGTGCATTTGGATTGGTAATGATAATCCCGCCATTTAGCTGTTTATAATCATCTGGCACGATTTCAAAATTGTCATTCAATGGCAAAATCTTGGTTTTGACACCGAAAAACTGACTATATACCGGATAAAAACTGTAAGTAATATCAGGATAAAGTAATGGTAATTCTTGAATGAAAAAGGCTTTAAAAATATGCGCCAATACTTCATCCGAACCATTGCCGACAAAGACATGATCAATAGCAACTTTTTGCTGTTTGGCAATCGCCTGCTTTAACTCAGATGCATCTGGATCTGGATAAAGACGTAATACATCGGCAGCGTTTGCCAAGACTTTCTGTACCGCTTCGACCACTTTTGGCGATGGCGGATACGGGTTTTCATTGGTATTGAGTTTTAACAGATTTTGGATTTTTGGCTGTTCGCCTGGCACATAAGGCTCTAGCTCACGAACCTCTGGACTCCAAAAACGCATTTGTTCTGTGGTAATGGTCGACATTTTATTTCTCTTATTTCCCTCTCCTGAGCGAAAGTTAAAGCATGGCTTTTAACTTTCAGCGCAAGTGATCTTCAGGAGAAGTTATTAAAATATTGGCTTTCTTATTTTCCCCTCATCCTTACCTTCTCCCTAAGGGAGAAGGAGTCTCACATTACAGATAAAGGAATCATACGAAATTACTTACTGATAACGATAACGTGCTGAACGCGCATGTGCATCCAGATTTTCTTGTTGTGCAAGAATATCTGCCGTTTTCGCTAGGGTTTTCACCCCCTGTTCAGAGCACATGATCAGGCTTGAGCGTTTCTGAAAATCATACACACCAAGTGGTGAGGAGAAACGCGCTGTACCCGATGTTGGCAATACATGGTTTGGACCGGCACAATAATCACCGATCGCTTCCGGCGTATAACGCCCCATAAAGATTGCCCCGGCATGACGGATCTCTTCTGCCATTTCCTGTGCTTCATCTAGGCAGAGCATCAAATGTTCAGGCGCAACCTGATTAATCAGTTCAATACCTTCAGCACGGTCTTTCACCAAAACAAGTGCACCACGATTTTCAATCGAGGTACGCGCAATATCGGCTTTTGGTAAGGCTTTTAAATGTTCTTCAATTGCAGCAGCCACTTCATTTAACAATTGCTCATCAGGTGTAATAAATACTGCCTGTGCAACCGTGTCATGTTCAGCTTGAGACAATAAGTCCATCGCTAACCACTTGGCATTATTCTGCCCTTCCGCATACACCAGAATTTCCGATGGACCTGCAATCATGTCGATCCCCACTTGACCGAACACGGCACGTTTTGCCGCAGCCACGAAACGGTTACCTGGACCAGTGATTTTATCTACTGATGGAATGGTTTCTGTACCATAGGCCAGAGCAGCCACGGCTTGTGCACCGCCAATAGTAAAGACGCGAGTCACACCAGCTAAATAAGCTGCAGCCAATACCAATGGATTTAATTCACCATTCGGTGCAGGCACGACCATGATAATTTCAGGCACGCCTGCCACATGTGCAGGAACCGCATTCATCAAAACAGACGATGGATATGAAGCCAAGCCTCCCGGCACATAAATACCGACACGATCTAGCGGTGTTACTTTTTGACCTAAGGTGTTACCCAAAGCATCGACATAGGTCCAGCCATCCTGCTTTTGTGCCTGGTGGAATTCACGAATACGATTTGCCGCCAGCTCCAAAGCTTCACGCACTTCAGTACTCAGCCCCTCAAAGGCCACTTTTAATTGTGCTTGGGTCAGTTCGAGCTCTGAAAATTGATGCGCTGGATGTCGATCGAACTGCTGAGTTAATTTAAGAACATGAGCATCACCATGCTGACGCACATCAGCAATGATTTGGTCTACGGTTTTTAAAAGTTCAGGATCACTCACTGTTTCAAAGGCCAACAAGTCCGCAAAGTCTTGCTTAAAGCTTTGATCTTGAGTCGATAAACGTCGCATCAATTTACCCACAAGGTTGATATGGAAAAGTTTAGTTTACCTGTTTTAGAGGCATTTGTGGTTATCATTCTGCATGATCCAACCCAAGTTTGATTGAAAATTACTTTTGTAGAAATGCAAGCAAGCATTCAACCACTTAAATCTATTTTAACGCATAAAAAAGCCGCCCCTAGGGACGGCAAATTTACGATAAAGAATTATACTTGTTTTGCTTGTTCACGCGCTTCAACGGCCTGCTCAAGCTGTGCCAGAATTGGATTCAATAAAGTCTGTTTACGCTTAAAGCTGGCTTTATTGACAATGAGACGTGAAGATACTTTGCAAATTTCTTCTAGTGGCTCAAGACCATTGGCACGTAAGGTATTCCCTGTATCCACCACATCGACAATGTAATCACCCAGACCGACCAGCGGTGCAAGCTCCATCGAGCCATACAGTTTGATCACATCAACCTGCTCGCCCAAACTTGCATAATACTGACGGGTCAGATTGACATATTTGGTCGCAATTTTTAAACGGCCTTTCGGACGTTGCATACCCACTTTACCGGCGGTCATCAATTTACAATTGGCAATTTTCAGATCCAGCGGCTCATAGACATTTTGCGCACCGTGTTCCATCAATACATCTTTACCTGCGACACCTAAGTCTGCTGCACCATTTTCGACATAAGTCGGTACATCAGAAGCACGTAAAATCAAAATACGGACTTGCTTATGCGTGGTCGGAAAGATCAATTTACGTGACTTATCCGGATCTTCTAACAGGTTAATCCCTGCTGTTTCCAGCAGTGGCAAAGTTTCTTTTAAGATACGGCCCTTGCTTAATGCTAAAGTTAAACCATGATCAAAATTGCCCATTACGTCAAAGTTTGGATCATCGTTTCTCATATCGCTCATTAACTTACTCGCTTAATTTGGGCACCTAAACCTTGTAACTTGGCTTCAACATCTTCATAACCGCGGTCAATATGATAAATACGGTCAATCAGAGTTTCTCCTTCTGCGGCAAGCGCTGCCAGCACCAGAGAGAAAGAAGCGCGTAAATCAGTTGCCATCACTGGGGCTGCAGATAATTTTTCTACACCTGTTACGACAGCATCATTACCTTCGACCTGAATATTGGCACCCATACGCGCCAACTCAGGGACATGCATGAAACGGTTTTCAAAAATCGTCTCAGAAATTGTAGCAAACCCATGTGCAATGGCATTGACTGCCATCAGCTGTGCTTGCATATCTGTAGGAAAATCAGGATGTGGCAACGTACGGAAGCTGACTGCTTTTGGACGCTTGCCCATCATATCCAGTTCAATCCAGTCATCACCACGGGTGACTTCTGCACCCATTTCTTCAAACTTTTCTAATACCGACTCGAGTAAAAGTGGATCAGTATGGGTCGTTTTTACACGGCCACCTGTGATTGCCGCAGCCGCCAAATAAGAGCCTGTTTCAATACGATCTGCTACAACGGCATATTCACAGCCATGCAAACTTTCAACACCAGTGACCACTAATGTATCTGTATCCAGTCCTTCAATCTTTGCACCCATCTTGATCAGCATTTTGGCAAGATCGGTAATTTCCGGTTCACGTGCAGCATTACGGATGGTAGTAACACCTTCTGCCAGCACAGCCGCCATGAGAATATTTTCAGTACCGCCAACAGTCACCATATCAAAAACGACTTCACCACCTTTCAGGCGACCATCGACTTTGGCATGTACATAGCCCGCTTCAACTTCAATCTCAGCACCTAAAGCTTCTAAAGCTTTTAAGTGCTGATCTACTGGGCGAGAACCGATGGCACATCCGCCTGGTAGTGATACCTGCGCACTACCATAGCGCGCCAGCAAGGGACCAAGCACCAAAATAGATGCACGCATGGTTTTTACAAGCTCATAAGGTGCAAACTGGTTATCCAGGGTGGAAGTATCGGCAACAACAGTATCACCTTCGTAGGTCATGGTGATACCGAGGCCAGCAATAAGTTTAACCAATGTGTTTACATCTTTTAGATTTGGCACGTTGGTCAGCGTAATAGGGGTATCTGCAAGAATCATTGCAGCGAGTAAAGGAAGGGCTGCATTCTTTGCACCAGAAATACGCACTTCACCTTCGAGCTTATTGCCGCCCTGAATTAAAAATTTATCCATTAAAGTATTAAGCTCCAAATAAGCTTGCTTTGCGCCATTCTTCTTTGGTCATTGCGCGAATTGTCACGGCATGGACTGCACCGCTAGCAATATAAGTATTGAGAGGAGCATAAACAGCTTGTTGTCGAGCAACTGGGCGTTTACCTTCAAACAGATCATCCACAATACGGAGATCATATTTTCCACCTTCGCCACTCACAGCAATTTCAGCCTCTGGGAACGCGGCTTTTAAGATTTCAGCGAGCTGCTCATTATTCATCACAAGACCTCATATAGGACTAACGGTGTAAAACGGATCATTTTACTATAAATAAAAAAAATAATTCATTAGTCACACACATTATAACTATAAAAAAAGAGGCTTTTAAAAACCTCTTTTCCCATTTCAGTCTATTATACCGGTAGCGGTGCCTGATTCAGGTTCATTTTCCGATAACGGTCAATTTGTTTTTTTAATTTTTCAGTCAACAGCTTGATCGAAGTATACATATCATCGGCATTGGCATGGGCAAAAAATTCGATTCCCGGCAGTCTGACAATCGCCTCTGCAATATGGTTGCTACTTCCCTTTCTAGAACGCTTATCAATTTGATGATCTTTAGAAAGTTTCACCTGCATGCTGTTCACTTGATCTAGATGTTTAGTCATCTGTGCAAACTTTGTTTTTATAGTTTCTTCAATGGCTGGCGTAATTGATAAATGATGTCCACGAATTGTTATTTGCATAGTTCTATCCCTCACCTTCGTTAGGATTAGACGAGTCATGGTCAAATGATTGAATGACAATAACAGCTGCAAAACCACAGTTCAGCAATTCGATCAGATCATTCAACCAGTCCTCAAAAGAAAAAAGATTCATCATGATGTCATAATGAATCTCTAGAATAGTCAGATTTTAAAACTCAGATCAAGACCTTTCGCTCAGAAGATGAGGGAATATGTAACGATTCACGATATTTTGCGACTGTTCGGCGCGCCACATCGAAGCCATCCTCTTTTAACAGGTTGGCAATCGCATTATCAGAGAGTGGTTTGCGATTATTTTCTTCAGCAATCAGTTTCTTGATCTTGGCACGGATAGCAGTCGAGGATACTTCTCCACCGGAGGTGGTGCCTACATGACTGGAAAAGAAATATTTCAGTTCAAATAATCCACGTGGTGTCAGCATATATTTATTGGTGGTAACACGGGAAACGGTAGACTCATGCAGCTCTACTTCTTCTGCAATATCACGCAAGATCAGTGGTCTCATACCTTCGGCACCAATTTCCAGAAAGGCTTTTTGATGTTCGACAATGCAAGTCGCCACCTTTAATAAGGTTTTATGTCGCTCATCAATACTTTTAATAAAGTTTTTAGCATCCAGCATTTGGTTTCTTAAATATTGATTATCATCACTTTGATCTGCGCGTCGAATCATATTTGCATAAAAAGAATTCACGCGCAGTTTTGGCATCACATCAGGATTCAACATCACTTGCCAGCAATCATTCTTTTTCAATACCACAACATCAGGCACCTGATAATCCGACTCACGGTCTTCGAACTCCAAACCTGGATAGGGTTTTAAGGTCTTGAGTAAATCCACCGCACAACGAAGCTGCTCTGGATTTAGCCCGGTTTGCTTGATCAATTTTGATAGCTCATTGCTAATCAGTAGTTCATGATGTTGCATGAGCTTCATGGCATCATGACGGCATGGTGTTGAAACTGGCAAACTCTCTAACTGAACCAGTAGACATTCAGCCAAGTTACGTGAGCCTACACCGACTGGCTCCAAGCGTTGAATATGCTTGAGTACCACCAGCACTTCATCATCTTCAACCGCTTCGTCATAATCTATATTTTCTAACAGCTGCTGAACCGAAGTAGTAATTTCAGTAATCTCGACCTCTAAAAAGCCTTTATCGTCAATTGAATCAATAATACAGTGTGCAATAAGTTGATCAATCTTGGAAAAATGCAATAAATTAACTTGCTCCATAAGGTGCTGTTTAAGACTCAGATGTCCCTGACGATTATCCTCGCGTTCTTCATATTCTGCCGCCCCAAGACTGGTCGGCTGATGGGTATATACATCGTCCCAATCTGTATCTACAGGCAAATCATCAGGTAAGTGATCAGCATTTAACTCATTGGTTAAATCCTTCTGTTCACTTTCAATTTCTGTGGCAGATAAGCTTTCGCTGGCTAATTGCTCTTCTACTTTTTCTAGTAAAGGATTACTATCGAGTTGTAGCTGAATTTCCTGTTCAAGCTCTAAACTCGATAACTGTAATAATCGAATAGCCTGCTGTAATTGTGGAGTTAATGACAGCGAGTTCGCAATTTTTAAGCCCACTGATAATTTCATTGCTACCCCTTATTTTTCAAATCGCGCTTTGTAAGCAATTTTTGTGCCGCTTTTATTTTTTATAACATAGTTTACTCAAATCACATATTTATCTTTGCTGTTTTATATACTTTATTTTTCTTAATCCTTAATTTTTTCTTTCAACCAATAAAGCTAAACAATTATTTAAAGAGTTTTCTGCTGTTCTTAAATTCCACCCATAAAAAAAAGCCCCTGCTATATGCAGGGGCTTTTTAAGAATAATGAGCTGGCGATGACTT
>CANQWW010000015.1 GCA_947627655.1 uncultured Acinetobacter sp.
TCTCTTATTCCCCATACACGACATCCTGTCGTGATGGGTAATGTGTGGCATCCCTGCCACACGCGCGTAGCTTAAACTGAATCGCTTCAACTATGAGACAACAGTACCGTTCTGGCTCTTCTCTCCTACTTCGATGAACATTCTCATTTAAGCCAGCATTATTTGCCTAACAGACTACGTGCCACGATTTCTTTCATGATTTCATTGGTGCCGCCATAAATGCGCTGGATACGTGCATCGACAAAGAAACGGGAAATTGGATATTCGGTCATATAGCCATAGCCTCCAAATAGCTGAAGTAAATTATCGGCTACTTTCATCTGGATATCGGTAGAGAAGCTTTTTAAGGCCGCGGCTGTTTCCACATTTAATTTCCCCTGCATATACAGTTCGACATTCTGATTATAAAACGCCGCTGTGGCCTGTTCATCAATCTTGGCTTGCGCCAGTACAAAACGGCTATTCTGGAACTGTCCAATCTGCTGTCCAAATGCCTGACGCTCTTTAACATAAGCGATGGTGACATCAATTGAACCGCGAATGGCGCCTAAAGCAGTCGCTGCAATCGCCGTACGTTCCCGCGGCAACTCCTGCATCAAATAGGCAAAGCCTTGTCCTGGCTGACCGAGTAATTGATTCTTGGGTACGTTAACATTATCAAAGAACAGCTCTGAGGTATCCTGTGAATGCAGACCAATCTTGTCCAGATTGGTGCCTTTCTGAAAACCGTCCAGATGGGTATCTACTAATAGCAAAGATACCCCTTTGGCACGTGCCTGTGGATCAGTTTTAACCGCCAGAACCACCAGATCAGCATGCTGACCATTTGAGATAAACGTTTTGGAACCATTCAGCAGATAATGCTCATCCTGCAAAATGGCACTGGTGCGCATAGCCTGCAAATCAGAACCGGCACCCGGCTCGGTCATCCCAATCGCCCCCACCACTTCGCCAGAGACCATTTTCGGTAACCAGTACTTTTTCTGCTCCTCCGTGCCAATATGCAGGATATACGGCGCAGCAATATCGGAATGACAAGACATCCCGATCGATAAGGTACTAAAACCTGCCCGGGCTGATTCTTCCAGCAGCATGAATGAATAATGGGTCGGCACGCCATAGCCACCATATTCTTCCGGAACATCCACACAAAGAAAGCCGTTTTCACCCAGCGCATGCCAGACCGAACGCGGAATTTTGCCCTCACGCTCCCATTGTGCATAATGCGGGGCGATCTGTTCACTCATAAAGCGTTTAAAGTTATCCCGAAATAATTCTAGATCAGCATCATAGGCCAGCATTGTTCTTTCCTTGTTGTGTTTATCATTGTATTTCAGTGACAGCCTAACGATTTTTAAAACAGCTGTCATGAGCCCGTGGCGTATTTATTGCAAACTAGCGAGTCAGTCCTATTGACCAGATATAAAAAAAGGAAGCCGAAACTTCCTTTTTGATTTACAAAGCTAAATTAATTGACTTGTTTGCTTTCATGTAACATCAATTCATCAATAGCAGTCGGATTATTCAAGGCATAATCCAGTTTGTCTTTATCCAGTTGGCCTACCCAGTTTGCCACCACCAGGGTTGCCAAGGAGTTACCAATCAGGTTAGTCAGCGCACGCGCTTCAGACATAAAGCGGTCAATACCAAGAATCAGCGCCAGACCTGCCACCGGAATATGCCCCACCGCAGACAATGTTGCCGCCATGACAATAAAGCCAGAACCCGTCACACCCGCAGCACCTTTTGAGGAAATCAGCAGGACCAGCAATAAAGTGATCTGGTGAGACAGATCGAGTTGGGTATTGGTCGCCTGTGCAATAAATACTGCGGCCATTGTCAGGTAAATCGAGGTGCCATCCAGATTAAATGAATAACCTGTTGGGATCACCAGACCCACCACTGATTTTTCTGCGCCTGCCAGTTCCAGCTTTTTCAGCATTCGTGGCAATACAGATTCAGACGATGAAGTTCCCAGTACAATCAGTAATTCTTCACGGATCAGACGAATCATTTTCATGATACTGAAACCAGTCAGGCGTGCAATCGTGCCCAGCACAAGGAAGATAAACAGAATACAGGTAATATAGAAGCACAGAATTAACTGACCAAGTTGTGCCAGCGTACCAATACCATATTTACCAATGGTAAATGCCATGGCTCCAAATGCACCGATCGGGGCCAGTTTCATAATCATATTCACGATGTTAAAGAACACATGTGAAATCTGATCAATGAATTTGAGCACTGGCTTGCCATTGTCACCCAGCTGATGCAGCGCAAAGCCGAATAGAATGGCAAATAACAGCACCTGCAGGATTTCACCCTGTGCAAATGCGCCGACCACGGTATTCGGAATGATATTCATAAAGAAATCAATCGTCGACTGAGCCTCACCTGAAGCGACATACTTCGAGATGCCTTCAGTATCCAGCGTTGCCGGATCAACATTCATGCCAACACCCGGTTTGGCAATATTGATCACCAGTAAGCCGATCACCAGCGCAATGGTCGATACGATTTCAAAGTACAGCAGAGCAATACCACCTGTCTTGCCGACAGATTTCATGCTTTCCATTCCGGCAATACCACTGACCACGGTACAGAAAATAACAGGCGCAATGATCATTTTGATCAGGCGGATAAAGCCATCCCCAAGTGGTTTAAGCTGCTCACCTAAACCAGGAATATACTGTTCAGCGCCATTAATAATTTGTGTACCACTTGGCGAGAAATGTCCGACCAGGATACCGGCAATAATGGCTACAATCACTTGAAAATAAAGCGACTTATAAATTGGTTTTTTAGCCATAACCTTACTTCGCGATATACTTCTAAAAAGAAGCAATATTCAGTTTTTACTTATTTAAGAAAATAAGCGTCCAATACTTGATTGTCTGAAACAAAAAAGTGCCTATGTATCAAGAATTAATCTGATACTAAAAATAGAATGTGTATGTACTTTTAACAATCACAGCAACCCTGCTCTTCAAAAAGAAGTCAGTGCATTGATCAGGAGATGAAGCAAACACAAATAATCACGGGAAATTTTAACTGCTTTTTAGACTTTTGTTTAACCCGAAATGTTAATTTTGACTAAATAATAGACAATATCCCTTATACTATAGTCTTATAAAACTATAATAATTCTGCAAAATAAGAAGGTGAAATACCAATATCAGCGTAAAATACACAGAAATTGCATAAATATGACTGACGAATTGCCATGACCACCAAACGAAATATTTATAAAAATACCGAACATCCTTTTGCTCAATTTATCCGTATTATTGGCAAAGGCAAAAATGGTGCCCGTTCGCTGAGTTATGAAGAAGCCTATCAGGCATTTCGCATGATTCTGAATCATGAAGTAGAGGATGTGCAGCTCGGGGCATTTTTGATGCTGTTACGGGTCAAGGAAGAATCTGTAGATGAGCTGGCAGGTTTCGTTCAGGCGACACGTGATCAGCTTAACTTTAAAGCCTTGGATGTTGATCTGGACTGGTCTTCTTATGCAGGCAAACGCAAGCATTATCCATGGTTTATTTTATCAGCCCTTACCCTGGCCAGACATGGTTACAAGGTGGTCATGCACGGCGCGGCAGGCCATACCATTAACCGGGTCTATACTGAACAAGTTCTCGAATACTTAGGCTATTCAATCTGTCAAAGCGACCATGAGGTTGAGCAGCAACTGCAAGAAAGAAACTTCGCCTACCTACCGCTGGAAGTTATCTCTCCTACTCTGGCCGAGCTGATTTCTTTACGGAATGTCATGGGCTTACGTTCTCCTATTCACACCCTGGCCCGTCTCATTAATCCATTTCATGCCAAAGCCACCCTGCAAGCCATTTTCCATCCAGCATACCGCAGTTCTCATCAGCAGTCGGCCTATCGACTCGGTTATCAGAACAGCGCGGTGATTAAAGGTGAAGGCGGTGAGTTTGAACGTAATCCGGATGCCCGGACTTTAATCTGTGGGATCAAGCAAGGTGAACTGTATGAATATGAATTACCCAAACTGACCGACAATCGCAGTCCAATTGAAGAGGAACTGGATCTAGCCGTATTTAAAGAGGTCTGGGAAGCTCAGCGCTCGCATGAATATGGGGAGATTGCTGTGACTGAAACCATGGGCATTGCGCTGTATACCATGGGTGTATGTAACAGTTATGCAAGTGCGATGCAAAAGGCTCAAGAACTATGGGATAAGCGACTTGCAGTTTGATGCAAGTTCTTTATTTCAGACCTTAAAAAGACCACAGCAGTGGTCTTTTTAAGGGTTTGCGATTAAACGAAACGGATTGGCTTGAATTCTGGCTCATTCTTGTGATGGTCGTCTTCGCCTTCTTCTTTAGTGCCACGATCGATATAACCACTGCGCTCAGTTTCTGGCAGATGTTTAATTTCCCAGGCATACACTGCCTGCATACAGGTTTGGCGCTGTTCTTCAGTCAGTGCCACACCGTTCGGCCATTTACCAATTTCAATTGCAGTACGCAGACGGTCTACAATCTCAGGATTGAGCATGGTAAGCATTTGTTCAATATTCATGGTTTAATCCCGATTCATATAATCAAAGTCTTGGTTCCAGCCGAGTTTGGTCCGACATGCCATATAAAAGTCATAACCCGGTGGATGTAAGAGTTGCAGTTTAAAGGGATGCTTGCGAATGTGAAGCGTGTCACCCACATTCAGAGCAATACTATGCTGTCCATCTGCACTGACCATGGGTAGTACACGATTTTCCCGGATGACCAGCTTGATTTCACTATGCCCTCCCACCACAATCGGGCGAGATGACAAGGTATGCGGATGCATCGGGACCAGCACAATCGCATCCATACTCGGATGTACAATCGGGCCGCCTCCTGACAATGCGTAAGCGGTTGATCCCGTTGGGGTCGATACAATCAGGCCATCACTATGCTGACGGTAGACATACTGACCGTCGATATTCAATTCGAAGTCGATCATATGCACCGATTTGCCTGAGTGTAATACCACATCGTTCAGGGCAATCGCATCATGAATAATTTCATTCTTAGAACGAATTTCCAGCTCTAGCAAGAAGCGTCGCTCTATCTGAAATTCGCCTCGAAGCACCTGATCTAGCTTGGCAATGACTTCAGTGGGCTTGATATCGGTCAAGAAACCCAGACGACCACGGTTGACTCCCAGTACTGGGGTATTGTATTTGACCAAGGCACGTGCTGCATGCAGTAATGATCCATCACCACCCACCACAATCACCAGATCGACGACTTCACCCAGTAAGGCACGACTCACAGTCTGAGTGTTTTCATAGGGCACCAGTTCGGCTGTATCCGTATCAAAAACAGGATGCAGGCCCCGGTTCAGCAAATGGTCATGAATAAGACATAAAGTTTCAACTACTGAAGATTTATCAGGACGTCCTACTAACCCGATATTCCGGAATGTCTTATGTGAAATTAACACCAGTCTCGTCGCTCCGCTACGAATCTTCTCTATAATAGCATTAAGCTTATGCAGGTTGACAATTTTCCCTATGCTTTATGCTTTGACTTCCAGCCGTTAAAAAGATATTACACCCCCTAAATATCCTTTTTTATTGGGTTTTTTTAGAGATAATAACTTTAAATATTGCAAATTCTATAAAAGCTTCGCATGATTAGCAGAATTTCACAGATTCTTATCATCATTTATGAAGTATGAACGTGGTTTGGGTTTTTTCGCCTTAATCTTTTCCGTCTTGGTTATTTCGGCATTTGTCGCTTTTAGTATCTATCTGATTCGTTTAGATAATATTGTACGTGACAAATTTGAAGGCCAACGTTGGGATATTCCTGCCAAGGTCTTTGCCCGTCCAATGGAGATTTATGTCAATGCTCCAGTCAGCCAGCAAGATCTTCAGCAAGAGCTTAAACTTCTGGGATATAAGAATTCTGACAGTTATGCCAAGTCAGGCAACTATGTCAGCTCGGGCAATACCTTATATGTGCATACCCGCGGCTTTGACTTTGGTGACCGGGTTGAGCCAGAACAGGTTTTAAAGGTCAGTTTTAATGGTGAACAGATTGGCGATGTCAGTGCAACCAAACCGTCTTCATCCGGTATTGCCCGTCTTGAGCCTTTACTGATTGGTGGCATTTATCCACAGCATAATGAAGACCGTGTCCTAATCAAGCTGAATAAAGTGCCTAAGCCGCTGATTGACGCGCTGATTGCGACAGAAGACCGCAATTTCTATGGTCATCACGGCGTGTCGGTACGCGGTTTAGCCCGTGCCGTGGTCAGCAATGTGACTGGCGGAACCCGTCAGGGTGGCTCCACCCTGACCCAGCAGCTGGTGAAAAACTTTTATTTAACGCCTGAACGCACCATCAAGCGCAAGGTCAATGAAGCCTTTATGGCGCTACTCATTGAGCTGCACTATGACAAGAATGAAATTCTTGAAGCTTATCTGAATGAAGTGAACTTGGGCCAAAACGGCAACTATTCTATTAATGGCTATGGCTTGGCTTCACAGTTCTATTTTGGCCTGCCACTGCGTGAACTGAATATTTCGCAACAGGCCTTTTTGGTCGGTCTGGTTCAAGGGCCTAGCCTGTATAACCCTTGGCGTAATCCGGAAGCGGCTAAACGCCGCCGTGATATTGTGCTGAACAATATGCTGGTTATGGGTAATCTGACTCAGGAACAGTATGAAACTGAAAAAGCACGTCCGCTGAATGTCATTTCCAAACCAACGTTGGGACCAGCCCGCTTCCCGGACTTCCTGGATATTGTGCGCCGCCAACTGCGGGCCGAATATCAGGAGTCAGATCTTACCAATCAGGGCCTACGTATCTTTACCACCCTAGATCCTTTGGCACAAAGCCGTATACAGGACAGCTTTAAAAATACGGTCGCGGGTTTAAGCAAGTCTAATCCAGGACGTTTAAAGGACTTACAAGGGGCCGTGCTCGTTACACATCCGGAAAATGGTGAACTGGTGGCGGCAGTCGGTTCGACTCAGGACTTTACTGGCTTTAACCGGACGATAGATGCGAAGCGTCAGGTCGGTTCTTTACTCAAACCGGTCATTTATCTGTCTGCCCTAGAATCTAATCGTTATCATTGGGGCAGCCCAGTCGAAGATAGCCAGATCAGCATTCAAAGCGATGGTAAAGCCTGGACCCCTAAAAACTATAGTGGTCGGCCATATGGCGTGGTGCCAATGTCACAAGCATTGTCACAATCTTATAACCTGGCTGCGGTGCGTTTAGGACAAGAATTTGGCCTGTCCACCTTCATCAATCATCTAAAGAAATTTGGTGTAACTTCTGATATTCCGTCTTATCCATCCATTTACCTGGGTGCGGTGGATATGTCACCGATGGAAGTGATGAATATTTACGGTAACTTTGCAACGGGCGGCTTTAAATATCCGGTCAAAGCGATCCGCTCCGTGGTCGATCCGAATGGCCGTCTGCTGGATCGTTACGGACTGACCGTGCAACCGACCATTGATCCTGCTCATGCCTATTTACTCAATCATGGTTTACAGCAGGTCATGAATAGCGGTACTGGTCGTTCGGCTTATAACAGCCTACCTCGTTATCTGGGGCTTGCCGGTAAGTCGGGCACCACCAATGACAGCCGTGACTCCTGGTTTGCCGGCTACTCTGGCAATTACCTGGCAGTGGTCTGGCTCGGTTTGGATGATAACAAAGTCACCGGACTGACCGGTTCATCAGGGGCTTTACCGGTATGGATTAACGTGATGAAAAACTTACGCCATAAACCAGTGAACCTGAGCCAGCCTGGTGAGGTGCAATGGCAATGGATCGATCAGGATACAGGTTTCTTATCGGCACAAGGTTGCCCGGGTGCGATGTATATTCCATTGACCCAACATAGCATGCCAAATCAGGCCACAGCCTGTGGAGCCTCCTTTTACCGCACGGAGCCTTATAGCATTGATTCAGAGCAAGCCCCGGCAGCACCTGAACCAGAGGACAGCATTGGCCTCTGGATCGATGAAGCTGAAACCGAAAAACAACGTGAATTCTCCGAAGATACACGTATTATCTCAAGCGGTAGTTATACCCCCTAATTGAGTGAGGCTTATGTTGCAGAAAGTTCTGATCGGTGCATTATTTTTAACATTGCTTGGCTGTCAAACAGTCACTCAGGAGCCCGCTCCTGCACCGAGCAAATCTGCACCTGAAAAACCTCAGGTGCAAAAATCCGATGGCGTAGTCATTACCCCTTATGATCGGCCAGAGATTAAACGTCAAAAAATTGTCGTGCCACCACAAAAGCCGCAAGCACAAAAGTTTGATGATGGCCGTCAGTTACCTGCGTTTAAAAAGCTGATGCAACAAACGCAGGCCGCTTATCAAGCACAACAGTTTAATCAGGCTGAAGCCAGTGTGTTACAAGCACAGCGACTGGCACCACAAGCGCCTGAAACTTATTTATATCTGGGTATGCTGGCCAATCGTAAAAATCAGCCAGCACAAGCGCAGGCTTTTGCTCAGCGCGGGCTGAGCTATGCACAAAGTAATGCCATGAAAAAGCAACTCTGGCTGGTGATTTTAAAAGCTGGTCAGCAGCAAAAAAATACCCAGACGATTGGTAAAGCCCAGCAAGCGTTAAAGACGCTGAACTAATACTTCGCTTAGCTAAGGTATTTCATACTTTCCTGCTTCCTTCAAAGCGTGGTTTTACAGCGCTGTGGATCAATTCAAGGATCACATGCAAAGCCAGTCGCTTAGAGTCCGCGTATGCCCGCAATGCCATAGGCATGATGCGCTTGTGCCAGAGACAGATCATGACGTTGCATACCGCCCAGTGCATAGGCAGGAATTTCTAGCTGTGTGGCGATCTTTTCAAAAACACACCAGCCCAGCGGCTCGACATGTGCATGAGTGGCTGTAGTCAAAACAGGACTCAAGAAAATCGCCTCACAGCCAATCCGCTCTGCTTGCTGTGCAGATGCCAGATCATGACAGGCAGCAATATAGCGTTTCCCCTCTATCCGCTCGTCGCTTTGGAAATGAGCCAACTGGCTCTGCTTTAAATGTAAGGTAGATATTGCTTGCTGCTGTTGTTCAGGCAACAGCAAATACAGGTCATGATTGATAATCAGCTGAGCCAACTGCGCGGTTGGCAGGCCTTCAAGCATGTTTGCCTGTTGCTGTGTTGCAGGTACTCGCCAATAGAGCAGCTGACTGTCTTCAAGTTGCGCTAGATCGGCCAGTTCACTGCTGATCTTAATCATCTGTGGCCAATGCAGCTTGTGCAGAATCACCGCATTGGCTTTAGGGAAATTCAGGCTGTGTAACTGTTCACGAGCGTACCAGCTCCAGGGTTGCTGAATCTGGGTAAGCTGGGCCGCAGCCACACTGGCATGAAACAAGTGTAGATGAACGATAATATCGTCATACTCATGTCGGATAAAGTCGAAAGCATGCCAAAGCTCGATATCGATGCCTACTTCTTCTCTGACCTCACGGCGACAGGCCTGAACAGGTGTTTCCGCAGGCTCTACCTTGCCACCAGGAAATTCATGCTTATTTCCCTGATGCTGTTTTGCTTCTCGCCAGCCAACCAGTACCTGGTTTTGATGGAAAAGGAGAGCAATAGCAACATGAATATTAGGTTTAGACATAGCGATTTTTAAATGGCTGGAAATATTACAAATTGTAAGTCAAAGCAGATTTTTTAGATATTAGCCAAATAAAGCGTTGACACACCTATTCGATAATGATTATCATTTAAATCAATCCAAAAACACACCACGGAGTCGATGGAATGAACGCACCATTTAGCTTATTTACCCGTAATAATGACACACAACATGCCTTACCAATGCTGCACTCAAATAACCTGTTTGCTCTAGGACGTGAGATCCGGATTATGCATGCCGGTGAAGAATATCGTCTCCGCCTTACCCGGAATAATCGTTTAATTCTGACCAAATAAATAAAACTAAATACATAATAATAAACGTGGTATCAGCAGTATGAATCAGCGCATACTGCTTTTTTAGCTTCAGCCTCTTACTCGACTTGTGTTGCAGTGAAACGCAGGACCACTTTTAATCCCCCCAGTTCAGAATGTTTAAAGTCAATTTGAGCATGATGTAATTGCATAATTTTCTGGCAAATGGACAGTCCCAGACCAGATCCCTGTGTTCTGCTGCCCAGCGCCCGGTAAAAACGTTCTCCTAAACGCTCTAAAGTCTCATCAGACAGGCCCACGCCTGAGTTTTCGATACGAACGATCACCTGTTTTTCCTGCTGTTCAGACTGAATCACCACACTGCCTGAAGATGGCGTATATTTAATCGCATTATCAATCAGGTTTCTCAGACAACTAAAGATCAGCTCTGTATTTCCCGCAGTTTCAGCACGATGCAAGCTGAGCTCTAACTTGAGCTGCTTTTCCTGTACAAACGGCGTCAGGCTTTTTAAAACATCCTGAACCATGTCTGCCAGATCAATATTTTGCTGAGGTAAATGCTGGGTTTTCTCCGGATCAAGTCGGGCCAAAAGCAACAGGTTTTCTAATACTTGAGTACCGCGATTAATATCTTTTTCAATCTGTATTAAATCCTGCGCTAAACTTGCATGGCTCTGGTATTTTCGTTTCAGTACCTGTAAACGCATCTGAATCGCAGATAAAGGAGAACGCAGTTCGTGCGAGGCATCCGCAGTAAAACGTTGCTCTGCATTCAATGACTGCTCTACTCGGGACAACATATAATTCAGTTGCGCCACAATCGGTTGTAGCTCCTGAATTGCAGGGACCGGAGCTGAAACCGGACTCAGATCTTGGGCCGATTTAGAAGCAATTTCTCTAGAAATCTGATTTAAAGGCTGTAGCTGCCGCTTGACCAAAATATGCAGCAACCCCCACTGAATCAACCACAGGACAATTAAAATCAGCGCAAATGCTAAAATCGTCTGCCAGATCTGTTCAAAGCGGATCGACAGTGGCTGAATGACCTGAACTTTAAGCCCGGAATCTTCCGTAACCATAGTGCGAACCAGCTGCCCTTCGACCCATGCGAAATGTTTTCCGCTCTTCTGGGACAGATGTTGCTGTAATAGAGATTGCTCTTCAGAGGTAGTGAGCTGCTGCTGATCCAGCCATAATTGATATTGGATGTCAAATTCTTCGCTAATATCATCTACGTGACGACCTTGTGCCTGATTAACATCACCCAGTAAAAGTGCTGAAATTTCCTCCATGAGCTCATCATGAATATGCATCGACTGATAACCGGAAATCCCCAGCAGCAACAGCCAGGCCAGACAACCGGACAGAATAGAACTGTACATGACATTTTTGAGCAGTTTTTGCTGCAAGGAAATCACCTGAGCCATAGCGTTTATCCTTCAGCCTTGTGCATGCGATAGCCAAGGCCACGAATGGTCTTGATCATCTGACTGCCGATTTTCTTACGTAATTGATAGATAAATACTTCAATTGCATTACTTTCAATTTCATCTCCCCAGGCATATAGAGATTCTTCTAGCTGTTCGCGCGTAACAACATGTTCCGGTTTTTGCATCAGTTTATGCAAGATTTGAAATTCTTTTGCAGTCAGATTGATCAGCTGCCCGGCTTGAGTCAGCGTTTTGGCCTGTATATCCAGCTCAAGATCTTCCCAGTTTAAAATATGGCTATGATTTTTCTGTTGTAGACGAATCTGGGCACGGACACGGGCGGACAGTTCTTCCAGACTAAAGGGCTTAACCAGATAGTCATTGGCCCCCAGATCAAGGCCTTCGACCCGGTCATGAATACTGTCTCTGGCCGTAATAAAAATTACAGGGGTATCTTTTTGCAGTTTACGCAGCGCTGTTAAAATCTGATCTCCACTCGCTGCGGGCAAGCCCCGATCCAATAGGATACAGTCATATTGATGCTGCTCCAGTGCCAGAATGGCATGATCACCCTGTTCCACCCAGTCTATGACATAACCATCCATTTCCAGCCAGGTCTGGATACTTTCTGCCTGAGAAGCATCATCTTCTGCAAGTAAGATACGCATAATCATTTTCCCTGATTTTTCAATTATATAATCATGAATGATAAGCAAAAAAAACCACATGCTTTTTGTAATGCCGCATGTGGTTTTTCGGGACTAGTTCAGGAGAGTGCCCGTATGCTTAGTTGAAACGGACTTCATCAACATCAATTTCAACGCGTTTTGCCGGTTTGTAGTCAATATCGACTTCACCCACAATCGTGACCGGGGTTTTGGCAGATACCGGTTTGCCTTGCCACAGCTCATCATCAATCTCGACATTGATGGTGCCAGTTGAATCACGGAACTGGTATTTTTCATCCCCTACCGATTTCACGACATAACCCTTAATTTGCACTTTACTGTCGTCTTTCATGCTTAAGGCTTGTTTAACCGTCGTAGTCTTGGCAAATGCTGTTTTGTTCACTACATCATCCGCAATTGCTGCTGTAACCGTTGATCCCATGATGGTCATGGCCAGAACTGCTTTCATTACATTATTCATATCAAGTACCTTGTACGCTGTCTTGTTTCGATGAAGCTATTAAAACAGCTGAAGATGAATTGAATCTTAAGAAAATTTAATTTTTAAAAATTAGTTCAATGGTACAACACGGAGTACTTCTTCTGCAGTCGTAGCACCTTCCAGAATTTTACGTGCACCGGCAATACGCAGCGGCTCCACACCTTCTTTCTTTGCTTGCGCCCGCAGCTGGCTCAGGTCAGCATTCGCTCCGATCAACTGTTTTGTGCTCAGGCTGAGTGGCATGAACTCATAAATACCAATACGGCCTTTATAACCGGTATGACGGCACACTTCACAACCAACTGGGCGAAATACAAATTCGGGACGGGCCAATGAATAATCTGTCGTCAGGTGCTGCCACTCCTGCTCATCCATAAAGCCTTCTTCTTTACAATGTGGGCATAATTTGCGCACCAGACGTTGTGCCAATACACCCAGAATCGTCGCGGCAGTGAGAAACGGCTGTATGCCCAGATCATGCAGACGGGTTAAACTCGACGGCGCATCATTGGTATGTAGTGTAGATAAGACCAAGTGTCCGGTTAAGGCCGCCTGAATCGCCATGTTGGCAGTATCGTGATCCCGGATCTCACCGACCATAATAATATCCGGGTCCTGACGCATTAAAGCACGCACGCCATCTGCAAAGCCCAGGTCAATCCCAGTATTCACCTGCATCTGGTTAAAGCTAGGTTCCAGCATTTCGATCGGATCTTCAATGGTACAGACATTGACCTCATCTGTGGCCAGCTGCTTTAAGGTAGAATATAGCGTGGTTTTACCAGAACCTGTAGGACCGGTCACCAGAATAATCCCATGACTGTGACTTGCCAGCTTGTTCCATTCATCTAGCAGCGATCCTTCAAAACCTAACTGCGTGAAGCTTCTTACCAAAACCTCCGGATCAAAAATACGCATGACCAGTTTTTCACCAAAGGCAGTCGGCAAGGTGGATAAACGCAGCTCTGTTTCCTGACCTTTCGGGGTGCGGGTTTTCAGACGGCCGTCTTGCGGTTTACGCTTTTCAGCCACGTTCATCCGGCCGAGAATCTTGATTCGGGAAATTACGGCCGTGAGGGTATTGGCTGGCATGTTATAGATATTATGCAGTACCCCATCAATCCGGAAGCGGATTTTACCGCTATCCTTGCGTGGTTCCATATGAATATCACTGGCGCCTTGCTCAAAGGCAAACTGCAAGACCCAGTCCACCAGTTTGACAATATGCTGATCATTCGCATCCGGATTCTGGGTATCTCCCAGCTGCAGTAAGGCTTCGACCCCTTTATTTTCCTTGTCGTAGGCAGAGGAACGCTGCGAACCACTGACTGCACGGCTGACCTGATAATATTCCACCATATAGCGTTGTAGCTGCTTCGGATTCAGCAACACCCGTTCTATTTTGCGTGGTCCGATATTCTGCTGCAAGTTATGCAGCCAATCTGTCAGATAAGGCTGATCTGTGGCAATTAACACTTTATCTGCTTTTATTTCTACCGCTAGAATACGGTTACGCTGCGCATATTCCTGTGACATGATTGAGGTTAACGCTTGTACATCGGCCTTTAATGGGTCAATCACATAAAAAGGCAAATTCGTTTTTTCCGATAACCACTGACATAAGCGGTTAAGCGTCAAGGTGCTCTGAGGATGTGACTGGTCAACCAGATTAAAATGGGCAATCCATTGCAGTGGATGCCATTGTAATTGTTCTTTTTTACGATACGTGGTCTGCACCAACATACGATCACGTTCACTGATCTTGCCATCTTTAAACAGATGATCCAGACACCACGCTGTATCAATTTCAAAATTAAAATTCATTATTATTTGTCCCCAAACTTGGCTTCACTATAGCAAGTTTTCGCTGCCTTTCGCACGCGCTGTCGATCTCATCTGCTGCTTTCTGCTACACGGTGTCCTGCTGTCCTTTTTCTGGCGCTTTCTACCCAACGCTTTAACTCTTTTTCTATTGTTCCTCTGTGGTTTTATCACCTATATTTTAAACAAGACCACAAGATAATACTGAGCACAGGTATGGATTTGAGTGTAATGCCCATCAATGATCATTCCTTGCATGAACTGTTCACCATTCTGGCCTCAGCTTTAGGTTGTGGCCTACTCATTGGGCTGGAACGAGAACGTCACAAGCAGCGTGAACAGCAACCCAGCTTTGCTGGCCTGCGCTCCTTCGCCATTTGTGCCCTTTTGGGTGTGATCTGCTTTTTATTTGGCCTGCTCATGGGTTTAGTCGGTGCCTTGATTATTGGTGGAATGGTCATGTTCTCTATCCGCAACCAGTCGGATGATCCGGGCATTACCACTGAACTTGCCTTTGTCATGAGTTACTTTATTGGTGCCCTGTGTCACTGGAATATTCCCTTAGCTGCCGGAATTGCGCTTGTGTTGACCGGTATTTTAATGGCTAAGCATTCTATGCATAGTTTGGCTGGAAAATGGATCACAGAAGCAGAGTTCCGGGATGGCTTACTGTTACTGGCTCTGGTATTGGTGGGTTTACCATTGACACCCGATACCCCGCTCTGGGGCAAGGTTCTTAATCCCTATCTGATTTTAAAACTGTTAACCCTTATTTTGGTGGTACAGGCATTGGCCCATATCGCCAAGCGTTTGCTCTCCAGCAAAAATGCTTTGATGCTGTCTTCTATCGCTTCTGGTTTTGTATCGAGTACGGCGACCATTGCGCAACTGGGACTACAAGTGCGTAAAGGTGAAATGGATGCTCACTCGAATGCCGGTGCCGCTTTGATGTCCTGTATTTCAACCTTGGTCTTGCTATTGATTGTTGTAGGGGGCATCTCCTTAAGTTGGCTTAAAATTTTGGTATTGCCTGCGGTTGTTGCCATAACTATTTTGGCAATTTGTGCCTTTTTTCTGTTGCACCAGGCCAAACTGCCTAAACAGACCGAAGCAGAAGATAGCCGTATGTTTAGCCTAAAAGAAGCGCTTATTATTGCCGCTGCCCTGACCCTGATTCAGGCAGGGATTTATGCATTGGAATTATGGCTGGGTGACGCAGGCTTGCTGGCTGGTACCTTATTGGCTTCTCTGTTTGAAATTCATGCCGCCATGGCCGGTGTGGTGATTCAGGGAGATCCCTCTAATCTCCGTCTGATTCAGGCCGTATTACTCGGTTTAGGTGCTCATGCAGTGGCCAAGTCAGTTAATGCCGGACTGACAGGTGGATTAAAATATGTGCTGTATTTTGCACCTGTGCAGATTCTGCATATGGCTGTATTCATTGCGATTGTGTGGTGGATGATTTTTTGATTATTAAATAGTCGGTTTTTACATATTTTGCATTTTTTATTTGAACATTCGATAAATATAATGTGCTGAATTTAATCGAGAACAATGAGTCGGCTGGACTTTGTATGAAATTTAAACTATCAACTTTCCTCATCAGCAGCGCAATGTTAGCAGCCTGTGGAGGGGGCGGTTCATCTGATTCTAACACTCAAGAAGAAATTGTTAATCCATCTGATTCAACAAAAACACCACAAATATGGGAAACAGTACGGATCGAAAGGGATGAAGATTATAACCTCAGGGTCACTGGGAGTAGAATGACTTTTATTGATGGTAAAGCCTATGCAATTATCAAAGATGAGAATGCTCAGGAAACCAATGAACTATACTTAACAGAAAACGGCGAATATCAAACATTCGGGCCTGTAAATTCCAACTATGGAGCCTTAATGGGAGATATGACGTTTATTAATAATCAAATTAAATTGTACCCTTATTCTCAGAATGGATCTAAAGGTTTTGAGCTCACCACCACTGTGAAAGAGCTGAATCTTGAGGGCGAAAATGTACTCGCAGTAGTTGACCCTAAACTGAACTGGCAGCTTGATTATCCGCAATATAGCCGGTCTACTTATCCAGAAAATGTACAATCTAAATTAATAGCCTTACAAAAGTTAAAATTTCCAGCCGGTTCTGTGTGCCTACAGGAAACTGAATATTCAAATAATCAAGACTATTTATTATTAACCATAGATGGCAATGATTATCAAAAATCTTTTGAGCAGAATGTGAAAAGCTTTGACAATCAAACTGAGCCAGGCTGGATGAAAAAAATCACAGGATTTAACACTGCTATTGCCTATCATAATAAGGATAGTATCAAGGACGAGAATGCATACTCTGGCTATGCACAATATCAAAATAAATATTATCCAAGTTTTCTAGAAAATCAACGAGTAGAATTTAATCTCTCACAAAGTATAGAAGAAAATAAACAACAAGCGCAGCTCGCGACAACCGCTGAAGAAAAATCTGCTCGACTCATTTATGCCGAAAGCTTGAATAAAGGCTGTGATACTTATAACACCGTAGCTGCAGCCTATTTAGATAAGCACTTAAAACTTTAAGCGAGTTCATAAATCATCAAATCTCGTTATACAGGAGCCTAGAGCTCCTGTATTTCTATATGATGATTATAGACTCTAAATTTTACATCTAAACCCGCAAACCTCATTCCATATACCCGTTCTGGATCATCCTGATATGCCGGTCTTGGATCCAAAGATAAAACCGCCTCAAGTTCTCGCAGCACTTGTTCAGAAATTTTTCCTTTTTCTAATAATAATTGTTTTTGCTGCGCCGCTTTTTCAGTCCAAATAACCGTCATTCGTTCAGGCTCATCCTGCGCATAACCACTTTCGGCCTCTGCTACCGCATCCGAATAGTGGATATAGGGTTTAATATCTACAATGGGCGTACCATCTAATAAATCACTTCCTGTGACATAGACACGCACACTTTTACCGACCTTTTTGACTTCTTTCAGCTTGACCACAGAAAGTCCGATTGGAGATGGACGATACATACTACGCGTTGCAAATACCCCGATTTTCTTGTTGCCGCCTAAACGTGGGGGACGAACTTGTGGACGAAACCTATGATTTTCCTGATATTTATTATCATGGAACTGCCACAATAACCATAAATGACTAAATTCCTCTATGCCTTCAAAAGCCAGTACATCGTTATATTGTCCCTGCATTTCGATATAGGATTCGACATTGACCAGATTCGGCTGACGCGGAATACCAAATTTTTCTTGATAGGGAGATTTCATTATACCAATTATAGGGATAGTTAATTCAGTCATAATCACTTTTTTTGATAAGCTCAATTAAATATATTCAGTTTATCGAGAATGAATTTAGATTAGAATAGCAAGCTGTTCTAATTTGATAATTTATTGAGACCTTTAATGGCTGCTTTTAACGTCGAAAAGATTACTCACGTCCACCACTGGAATGACACTTTATTCTCGTTTAAAACGACTCGCGATACTGCTCTACGTTTCAAAAACGGTCAGTTTGTGATGATCGGCCTTGAGGTCAATGGCAAGCCTTTAATGCGTGCGTATTCAATCGCAAGCGCAAACTACGAAGAAGAGCTTGAATTCTTCTCGATTAAAGTGCCAGATGGTCCACTTACTTCTATTCTGCAAAAAGTAAAAGTAGGTGATGAAATTCTTGTTTCCAAAAAACCGACAGGTACTTTGGTGCTGGATGACCTGAACCCAGGTAAAAACCTGTATCTGCTTTCTTCTGGTACTGGTCTTGCACCTTTCCTTTCTGTGATTCGTGATCCAGAAACTTATGAACGTTTTGAAAAAATCATTGTCGTACATGGTACACGTTTCATTTCAGAACTGGCTTATCAAGATCTCATTCAAAATGAAATTCCAAACCACGAATTCTTCGGTGAATTGGGCGCGAAAGAAAAACTGGTGTACTACCCTACTGTAACCCGTGAAGATTTCCATACTCAAGGTCGTGTCACGACTGCAATTGAATCTGGTCAATTGTTCGAAAAAATTGGTCTGCCACGTTTCAACCCTGAAACTGACCGTGCAATGCTGTGTGGTTCTCCAGCCTTCCTAGATGATGTAGCCGCACTGCTTGACCAACACGGTCTAAAAGAATCTCCACGTATGGGTGTTCTGGGCGACTACGTGATTGAACGTGCCTTCGTTGAAAAATAAGATTCCTTGAATCTAAAAAAACCGAGCTGCATTGCTCGGTTTTTTATGTCTTGGCTTTCAGCAGGAATTAACGATCCCGACCTTCCTGGTTGGCTGAACCGGTACAACCCGCCCCACCAGCAATAACAAAGCCAGTTTGTGCCTTACATGAACCAATCATACGACCATGCGAGTCATATGTGGTCACAGTTGAAGCGCAACCTGAAAATAAAAGCGTGGCTGCAAATGCAATAAATGCTGTAAATTTCATTATATTCCCCGATGAATATTAAGGTGTTAAATTAATCTGGCTGTGACTGGGTGGCACAGCTAATAAGCCGGTTTTTGAATTGACAGTATTATAATTCACCCCAATGGCATCTCCTGAGCCGCTACAATGCGCCCCGGCTGTGGAAAGCAAGCCACGAGTGGCTTTGCATGAACCGATCACCTGACCGGTCGCGTCATAAGTGACGACCATGGAACTACAGGCCGCCAGTCCTAGCATGCTAGAAATGATCAACAGCTTTATCAACTTCACTCTTTCCCCCTCAGAAATTAGCAAAACTTAGAATTATTCGGTGGTATCACTATTTTTAAAATTACTCGAGAGATTCTTTCTAAATTTAATGGATTTGTAAAGTATTATTTTTATTCACATTTAAACCCGTCAGGTGATAAAAAATCCACCTTTAGATGGATTTTCCCTCTCAGTCCAGAGAATAATTAAACCAATTTACGACTCACTGCTCGCTCAGCCAGAGCCTGTTTCACGACCTGATATCCGGCAGTTAATCCCAAGACAGCTATAATTGCTGCAACAATGACATCCGGCCATAAACTTCCCGTACCAAATACTCCAACAGCAGCCAGAATAACGGCAACGTTACCAATCGCATCATTACGACTACACAGCCAGACAGATTTCATATTGGCATCGCCTTCCCGGAAGGCATAGAGAATGATGGCCGTAATCACATTGGCAATGAGCGCCAAGACCCCGATTGCGCCCATAACAATCGCTTCTGGCTGAATTCCAAGGATCAAGGCATAAATCACCTTAGCAATTACCACAAATCCGAACAGCGCCATGGTCAAGCCTTTGAGCAGTGCCACTGTTGCACGCCAATATAGGCTGGCACCCAGTACCATCAGAGAAATGCCGTAATTTACTGCATCACCAAAGAAGTCCAATGCATCCGCCCATAAAGCAGAGGAATGCGCATATGCTCCTCCAATCACTTCAACCATAAATAAGCTTAAGTTAATCACCAAAGCAATCCATAATGCTGTTCTGAATTTACTATCCGGCTTGATCGGTGCGGGTTCATGACTACAATTACAGGCCATATTTTTCTCCGATGTTTTTTTAGACAAAATACGTTAAGGTGATTAGAAACTATGGAGTAACTCCAAGGTCAAGCCCGAGGTCGATATGTCTTTATATTTAATTTCTGAAGTCGCCAAAAAGGCACATTTAACGACGGATACAGTACGCTTCTATGAGAAAAAAGGCTTGATAACGCCCAATTTTCGAGCAAACAACCAGTATCGATATTTTGATGAACACGCTTTAAAAAGACTGATTTTTATCAAGCATTGCCGTGATCTGGGTATGTCTTTAAAAGAGATTGAAACCCTGATTGCATTAGAACAAAATCCGAAGCAGAACTGTCATGCTGTAAATGAAATTATTGACCAGCATATTGAACATATTACTAATAAAATGAAAGCATTAGAAATATTTAGAACTCAACTTTCTGCATTGCGAGAGAGCTGCAATATCCCGACCACCGTGGACCATTGCCAGATTCTCAAAACATTAGAAAAAGCGGAAGAAAATGAGTAATTCCAGATTTTTTTATTTTAACTTTATTGATTAAAGCCCACCCAAAATATGAACAAAAACGATGATTTCCGAGTAATTTACTAGGTTGAATCCTAATTTTAGATCCCTAAAATAAAGCCATAATTTTTATATGTCTTTCGGTTTCATCATGGCTATTACGACCGTTACTGAACTTCTCTCGCCTGCTGGCTCATTGAAAAATATGCGCTATGCATTCGCTTATGGTGCAGATGCAGTGTATGCCGGGCAGCCGCGTTACAGCTTGCGTGTTCGTAATAATGAATTTGACCATGACCATCTGGCTATTGGGATTGCTGAGGCACATGCGCTGGGTAAAAAATTTTATGTCGTGGTCAATATCCAGCCCCACAACTCCAAGCTGAAAAACTTTATTCGTGACCTTGAGCCAGTAGTTGCGATGCAACCGGATGCGCTAATCATGTCTGATCCGGGCCTGATTATGTTGGTACGTGAGCATTTTCCGCAGATGGATATTCACCTGTCAGTTCAGGCCAATGCCGTGAACTGGGCCACAGTCAAATTCTGGAAAAATATGGGACTAACTCGGGTCATTTTATCCCGTGAATTATCTATCGAAGAAATTGCAGAAATTAAACAGCAAGTTCCGGATATGGAGATAGAAGTCTTCATTCATGGAGCACTGTGCATGGCCTATTCCGGGCGTTGCATGCTCTCTGGCTATATGAATAAACGGGATGCCAATCAAGGAGCCTGTACCAATGCCTGTCGTTGGGAATACAAAGTTTTAGATGCCAAAGAAGATGAAACCGGTGATGTCATTCCAGTCAAAAATCTGGATTCAGGCTGCTGCTCACAAGATGCGGATGCAAGACATATGCAAGCCCAGCATCAATTTGACCAACTTGTGTTATTGCAACGTAATGACGAGGACATGTTCGCTGCCGAAGAAGATGAGCATGGCACTTACTTCATGAATTCTAAAGACCTACGTGCGGTTCAACATGTAGAACGCCTGACTAAAATTGGAGTACATTCCTTAAAAATTGAAGGTCGCACCAAATCCTACTTTTACTGTGCCCGTACTGCTCAGATTTACCGTAAAGCGATTGATGATGCATTAGCAGGCAAGCCTTTTGATCCAGCATTAATGACCCAGCTCGAGGGCCTGGCTAATCGTGGCTACACCGAAGGTTTCCTGCGTCGCCATGTACATAGTGAATATCAAAACTATGCCAATGGTTCATCCAGTTTTGATCATCAGCAATTCTGCGGTGAAGTGCTTGAGCGTAATGGTGACTATATCAAGATCGATGTCAAAAACCGTTTTGTGGTCGGTGATTCACTGGAACTGATGACCACTCACGGCAATATCACCTTTACTTTGACCGAAATGAAAGACCGCAAAGGCAACTGCATTGATGCCGCCAAGGGTTCAGGTCATATCGTCGAGATTCCTGTACCGGCAGATGTCGATATGCAATATGCCCTCTTGATTCGTAATCTGCCGATATCGACTATAGATATTTCGGCATCGTCACTGGCTTATCAGGCAGATTAAATATGGCGCTGCGCATTACTGATCAATGTATTAACTGTGACATGTGCCTACCAGAATGTCCAAACACTGCTATTTATGAAGGCGAGAAAGTCTATGAAATTGATGCCGATCGGTGTACTGAATGTGTCGGCTTCTATGACTATCAGACCTGCGTCTCAGTCTGCCCGATCGAATGCATCGTGCCGCATCCAGAGCATGTGGAAAGCAAGGAACAACTGATGGAGAAATTTAAAGGCTTGAATTTGTTCCAGTCTTAAATACTGATCAAGCATTGGAATAAATATTGCATTTAATAAAGACAACCTTGGGGAAGGCAAAATAACAATAAAGTTAAAACAAAAACAGTGTGTAAAAGGAGAGCAAGAAGTATTTGGGGAGCTTCTTACGATCCTGAAATAAAAAAAGGAACCCGGTGTTAGCGTCCGGAGTTCCTATAAAATGAAATGAAAATAACAGTAGTGTATGTTCAGCACCTAGGATATGGGGAATCCTAGGTGCTGTTTTTCTTATTGACCTGAACGGATAATGTAATCAAATGCAGACAGGGATGCTTTCGCGCCTTCACCAGTCGCAATGATGATTTGCTTATACGGAACAGTCGTACAGTCACCTGCCGCAAATACACCTTTCACGTTGGTTTCGTTGCGTTCGTTAATCACAATCTCACCACGGTTTGAAAGTTCAACTTGGGTGTCTTTCAGGAAGTCTGTGTTTGGTAACAAACCAATTTGTACGAAAATCCCTGCCAGTTCCACAGTATGTTCAGTATCAGTAGCACGGTCTTTGTATTTCAACGCCGTTACCTGTGCACCATCACCCACCACTTCTGTCGACAAGGCATTTTTGATCACAGTTGTGTTTGGCAAGCTATTTAGTTTGTCCTGCAGTACTTGGTCAGCACGCAGTTTGGTATCAAACTCAACCAAGGTAACATGCTCAACAATACCTGCCAGGTCAATCGCCGCTTCTACACCTGAGTTACCACCACCAATTACCGCAACACGTTTGCCCTTGAACAATGGACCATCACAGTGCGGGCAGTAAGCTACACCACGGGTTTTGTATTCCTGTTCACCTGGAACATTCATCTCTCTCCAGCGTGCACCTGTTGACAGAATCACGGTCTTCGATTCAAGTTTCGCACCATTTTCCAAGGTCACTTCAACCAGACCATTAGCGGTTGCATCTGCACCTTTGATATCTGATACACGTTGCAGGTTCATAATGTCGACATTGTATTCACGGACATGCGCTTCCATTTCAGCAGCAATTTTTGGACCTTGGGTCTTTTGTACTGAGGTGAAGTTTTCAATATCCATGGTATCCATGACCTGACCACCCATGCGTTCCGCTACGATCCCGGTACGGATACCTTTACGTGCCGCATAGATTGCAGAAGTATTGCCCGCAGGCCCACCACCGATGACTAGGACATCAAAAGCTTCTTTGGCATTCAGTTTTTCAGCATCTTTGGCCGCAGCATTGGTATCCAGTTTGGCTACGATTTCTTCCAGAGTCATACGGCCTTGACCGATGTGCTGATTGTCCTGGAATACCATTGGCACAGCCATGATTTTGCGTTCTTCTACTTCATCCTGGAAGAAAGCACCATCAATCATAGTGGCAGTCGTACCTGGGTTATAAATCGCAATCAGGTTCAGTGCCTGTACCACATCTGGACAGTTATGACAGCTAAGTGAGACAAATACATCAAAGTCAGATTGAATACCCAGGCTTTTAATATTCGCCAGAACCTCATCAGACACTTTTGGTGCATAACCAGAAGTCTGTAACAATGCCAGAATCAAAGAGGTAAACTCATGTCCCATCGGAAGACCTGCAAAGAACACACGCGGCTGTTCACCTGCTTTTGCGATACCAAAGCTTGGTGCGCGCTTGTTGGTCCCATCGAAACGTGCAGTCACCAGGTTTGATAACGCAGCGATTTCCTCGACCAGTTCTTTGATCTTGGCAGATTTGTCGGAATCATTTAAGGTCGCGACTAATTCGATTGGGCCTTCCAGGCGTTCTAACAGGGTTTTTAATTGAGCTGAAGTATTTTTGTCTAACATTGCTAACGTCTCCAAAGGAGTAATAATTTATTTGATAAGCTCATCATAAGAAAAATTAAGAAACAGGTAAAACTGTTTGTTTTTATAAAAATGATCGTTTTTTTAGATTAATGAATTATTTTCTTATTTATATCAATTTTTTATTATCCAGCTTTGCTTCTCTATTGAAATCAAAAAAGCCTCCTAGGAGGCTGCTACTTAATTTAAACGCTGTTCAATTCTTAAGGCACGTTTCTTGATCGCCTGAGCCAACAGGAACAGAATCAGACTGAAGACCGCCGATGCTGCAAGCATGGCCCAGATCAGGATTTGTACCAGCTCAGTCACCCGATTCGCTTGCTGGACTTGGCTATTGAGTGATTCAGCCAGAGGCGTCATGCTTTTGCCATAGACTTGTTGTTGCATGCTCCACAGCTGCTCTGGCTTAAAGCCGTACTCTTCAAATGCTTGATCATTCTGTTCTGCATTGATCAAACGCAGAACATGCGGTCGTGCAGCTGACAAATCTGCAGGTTGATGCAATAAAGCCGTTTGTGCCAGTAAATAGGATTTTATCGGTGCTGCCATGTCATTCGCATCGGCAAGATAACGTGCCACTTCACTATCATTGATATTACTGTCGTAATAGACCACCTGCTGGTAGGCATCATCATGATCACCCTGTAAATCATGCTGCCAGTAAGTCAGCCCTGCCCAAATCAAGATAAATGCGATTAACCAGCCCACAAATTTCTGCACAAAAGACTGAAATTTCACATAGAAATAACGGATTTTCTTTAAAAAGTGCACGACAAAAAAAGCACCAATAAAAGATGCAAACAATTTAAGAATGAGCCAGCCAAACCAGCTGAGTAAACTCAAGAAGAAGTCCGGGCTATCGCCCATGCTGGCCAGATTGGCATCAACACTGACCGGTAAATGCAGTTGCTGGATTTCAGTACTCAGGCCAAAGAAGCCATATACCAGCTCCTGATGTAAAAACAGGCCGAGCATAGACACAATCGCCAAGGTTGAAGTCGTTACGCCCAGTAGCATCAAACGATGTTGGCGTTTTTTCAGTACCACAACCCCCTGCTCGATTTCACGAGGATTGACCGCATACTCATCTAATGGTGGCAAACTTGGCTCCTCTCACATCGAAAATACTTAATTCGGTTCTGATCCATCGCTACTGGATTCAATCACCAGATAATTCAGATTATCCTGCAAGGCTTTTAGGCGTGCAGTGGCTTCAGTACGTTTCTGCATACCTTCTTTCTGAATTTTGATGACATCATTAACCGTATTAATGAGGGTATTCTGCACATGTTCAAGGGTTTCAATATCAATGACCGAACGCTGATTGGCACGTGCAGTATCGACGGAATTCTGATGTAACAGCTCGGCATTACGGCGCAGCAGTTCATTGGTCGCGTCATCAATACTATTGGCCAACTGGACACTGTTCTTCTGTTCATTTAGGGAAATCGCCAGACTGATCTGATTTTTCCAGGCTGGCAGGGTAATATTTTTAATGGCATAAAACTTGTCGACCAGCATCAGGTTATTGGACTGGATAATGCGGATCATCGGCAGTGTCTGCATGGCCGACTGTTGTAATACCTGCAAATCACTGACCCGTTTTTCCAGATTATTGGCCAGGTGATTCAGGTCATAAATTTTCTGGGTCGTGGTTTGATCCTGAGCCAAGGCGGTCAGTTCAGTAATATCCTGCTGCAATTCCTGTTGGCGAATTTTACCAGCCGCAATATGAATCCCGAGCTGTTTATACTCCTCCTGCACCCCCTCAAACATCTGATCCAGCGTAGATACACGGGCTTTCAGGCCAGATTGTGAGGTTTCAATCTCTTTGACCAGCACATCAATCTGTTCCTTGGTGGTACTAAAATGTGTATTAAAATTCTGTTTAGAACTTTTAAATTTGCTCAGTAAGTTCCCCAAGAAGCCTGAACTTTTGCTTTTGTTCAGAATATTAGCGCTATTCAATTGCTGCGCCACACGTACCACCTGATTCAGCTTCTGGCCCGTCGCATCCAGATCGCGGTTTTGAACCAGATTCAGTAATTCATCGGTATAGGTTGCTGTCGTGGTCGCAATATTCTTGCCGTATTCCGCCACGGCGTTGTGACTGAGGTCTTGTAATTCTTCACGTGCTGCCAGCACCTGCTGGAAATCTTCAGGCTGTAAGCCGAGTTCTTTCAGGTCCATTTGCTGGAATTTTTGCTCAACCATTGCATTGTCTTGCTGTACAGGCAGATTGACATGATCCGACTTACTCATAATTCACCTTATCTCAGTTTATATTGTTATCTTTCGAGGGTTTCTCGAGTGACTTTCTTAATGTTTTAATCAGTTTTTCCCGGCTGCTATCGAGCTTTTCCAGATCATTGCTCGAGTGGGCACGATTGCTTTGCTGTACATGATATTGCCAGGCTGGAATTAATACCTGTTGTGCCTCCTTAAAGCGGTCTAACAGGCTAAAAGACAGCTGCTGGGATAATTGCATTTGGGTGATGGCAATATCATTACTGGCCTGCAAGGTTCTCAAGGTTTGGATTTTCTTGGATAGCCGTTCCTTAAAATTATCCAGCGGATGCTGATTGCGTACAAACTGAGGATACTCATGCAAAAACTCATCGGCAGCCTGAATATGTTTGGCCATCTGCTCCCTTAAGCCTGACAACTGCTGAAAACGCGCTTGTGATTTCTGAATTTCAACTTGCAATTTATGGCTGAGTTGACCAGCTTTTGCCAGTAAATGGTCCAGATGGCGATAATATTCTACCTGACTGGAACCATAGTCCAGATCTATGCCTAGCCATTTTTGCAGCGCATTAAATTTACGTTTTTTCAGGTATTTCTTTGAGTCAGCCAGTGCCTGAATAATTTTCTCAATGGTCTGGCTCAACTGCTGGGTTAAATACGGATCTACACCATCTAGCAGCACGGATTGGGCCTGAATTAGTTGATCTGCATAATGATTCAACCGATATTGGTCATTGAGCAACGGGACAAGCTCATTACGCTTGATGCTTAAAATCTCACTCGGATCTGCTGCAATATCCTGGATCGGGATCAAAACATCTATCTGTGCCATGGTCCTTTAAACTCGGTGAATTCGATTTTTATAGTACGTCTTTTTTCTCACCATAACATGTAGCATTTTGCAAACAAGCACTTTTTTTGCTGATGATTCATAAATAGGTTTTTTGATACCGACTACTCACGATAAATTGAACATCATAAAAAAAGCTCCTAGTCAGGAGCTTTTTCAATATATCGCTGTAGCAGCATAGCTTCAGAGACTTATAAGTAGTCACCGTCCTGTTCCGGTTGATACAGGACTTTTTCTACCGTGACTTTCATCAATTGACCGTCTGGTTGTGGCCATTCGATGGTTTCCCCTTCAGCCAGTCCAAGAATCGCAGCGCCTACCGGTGCAATTACATTCAGCTGTCCTGCTTCACCTTTAAACTCATGTGGATACACCAAGGTAATTTCACTGCTTTGACCGGCGATATTGACGCGGGCCCGTGCATGCATGGTGACAATATTGGCAGGAATATCCTGTGGGCTAAGCACATCTGCACGCGCCAGCTCATCTTCAAGCTGCACCATCGTCGGTGTCAGTTTAACTTGACCTTCCAGCATGGTTTCCAGACGGTTTAAGTCTTGTTCTGACAGAATAATCTTTGGTTTTTGCATGCACTTCATCCTTAGCGGGTCACACTGTGAAACACCTGCTATTTAACAGTAAGTTGAAAATATTAAATATAAATCGAGTTAGACTCGTAAAATAAAAAAAATGAGATCAGCCAATCAATCTTCTGACATTACACTAGCATGCTTTTAGGCTAAGGTCTGCATCTTCAAGACCTTTTTATCCAGTTCTGCCTTAAAGTTCAAGTGGTCTTGAGTACTGTGCCAATCTGTGGCCAGAAATCATGCTCTTGCATTGATCCGGCTTTATCTCACACCGTTTCCATCCTCAATAAAAACCCTAAAAGAGATTTATTTTTCAGCCTCTTGAGCTATAAAAAAAGCTCCCGGTTGGGAGCTCCTTTCCGATTAAAACCGATTATGCATAAACTGGGAATTTAGCGCATACAGTTTCAACCTTCGCTTTCACCGCATTGATTACCGCTTCATCACCTTTGGCATCCAGGATGTCAGCAATCCAGCCTGCAAGGTCACGTACTTCAGCTTCACCAAAACCACGTGTAGTGACTGCAGGTGTACCGATACGGATACCTGAAGTCACAAACGGAGAACGTGGATCGTTTGGTACAGAGTTTTTGTTCACAGTAATGTGAGCAGCACCTAACCAGGCATCCGCTTC